>JBLMXO010000070.1:0-3295 GCA_050257815.1 Actinomycetota bacterium | reverse complement strand
CCCGGTTCAGCGAATAGATGCAGGCGAGAGCGAAATCGGGAGGAATCACCGATTTCCAGAACGCGCCCAACCCCATGAGATCCTGATCGAGCTGCTTCTCACCTCCGGTGGGCGGCAAAATGCCTGCGCGCGGAGCCGGGCTCACCAGGATCAGAGACCGTGCCAAGCCTTGGGCAGCGAGCTGCTGGGCGATGACCGCTCCCATCGAGTGGCCAAGTAGGACGGGTGGCGAAGCAAACGTCTTTAGAAAGGCCTCCATTTGGGCGCGATATTCGGCGATGCCGACACTGGCGAGCGCAGTCATAGCGCTTCCCTTGTTCTCGCCGTGGCCAATCAGGTCGGGCGCATGGCAAGTGAAGCCTTGGCGCTCGAACGTCGCAGCGAAATCATCGAAGCACCAGCCGCCCGCATTGGCGCCGTGCAGCATCACGATGTCCTTGCTCATGGCTCGATCAGCACTCTCATCTTTTTTGGCCTTCGCCTCAGCGCCGAGCCCCCACATTCCCGCGAGGCCAAGAGCAGACCTTAGGAAGCGTCGTCTGTTCATCGCGCGCCAACCCCACCCGCTTTTGACACGGCCGAAGGATTAAGCCAATCGCCAGCGGGTTAAGGGCGCCTTTACCTCCACTCGCGCAGCATGGCTTCCGCTCTAACGTATTGCGTAAGCGAGTTTGCAGATGGGTGCGGGGGAAACGGGGGGAGCCAAGCTCCCGCTCGACAGCATTATCGTCAGCGACTGCATCGAGGCACTAAACCGCCTTCCGGAGGGATCCGTCGATCTCGTCTTCGCCGACCCGCCTTACAATCTTCAGCTCAACAACGAGCTGCTCCGGCCAGACAATAGCCGAGTCGATGGCGTCGACGATGACTGGGACAAGTTCGCGAGCTTCGAGGCTTACGACACCTTCACTCGCGACTGGCTCAAGGCGTGCCGCCGCCTGCTGAAACCCAATGGCAGTCTTTGGGTCATTGGCAGCTACCACAACATCTTCCGCGTCGGCGCGGCGTTGCAGGATCTCGGCTTCTGGGTGCTGAACGACGTCATCTGGCGCAAGACGAACCCGATGCCGAATTTCCGCGGCCGCCGCTTCACTAATGCGCATGAGACTCTGATCTGGGCCTCGATGGGCCAGAAGGCGCGCTATACGTTCAACTACGATGCGATGAAGGCGCTGAACGAAGAGCTGCAGATGCGGTCCGATTGGCTGTTCCCGATCTGCTCCGGCGCTGAGCGACTGAAACAGGATTGCGGGCGCAAGACGCATCCGACGCAGAAGCCTGAGGGCTTGCTCCATCGCGTGATCCTTGCTTCGAGCCATGTTGGCGACGTCGTGCTCGATCCCTTCCTCGGCTCTGGCACGACGGCAGTGGTGGCCAAGCGGCTCGGGCGCGCCTTCATCGGCATTGAGCGCGATCCCGCTTATGCTGAGGCCGCCAGGGCGCGGCTCGCCGGGCTCGCGCCTTTGCCAAAGGACTCCCTACAGGTCGCCAAGGGCAAACGAGGGGAGCCGCGTATCGCCTTCGGCGCACTCGTCGAGCTTGGCCTGATCGAGCCGGGAACGGTGCTCTACGATCCCGCCGCGCGCCACGAGGCGAAAGTGCGAGCCGACGGCTCGATCGCCTGCGCCGGCGCCGAAGGCTCGATCCACAAGATCGGCGCGCATGTGCAAGGGGCAATCGCCTGCAATGGCTGGACCTTCTGGCATTACGAGGCTGGGGGAACGCTCAAGCCCATCGATGCCTTGCGCGAGGTCGCGCGCCGGCAGATGGAGCCGCAGGCCTAGGCCCGCCTTCGCACGGGGCGACGCTCACTCGGACTCAAAGCGTGGCCAAGCACCTTGCGCATCACTGAAGGAAGTGCTGCGCCGGCAAGTTCACGTTGATTCACCCAGCGGCAGCGCTCGGGACGGGCGGCGCGTTTGGGCTCGGCGTCGAGCCCGACCTCGGCGCGGTAGACCGCGAGCTCGAGATGGAAATGAGTGAAGGTGTGCTCGACGGGGCCGGGCAACTTCTTCCAGTCGGCTTTGAGCGGCGCATACTTTGTCCCGGCGGCTACGCTTCCCTCGCCTTCAGCCCACGGCGATGACGGCGTCTCGAGCATTCCACCAAGAAGTCCTTGCAACGGCCGCTCGCGCAAGAGCACCGCGCCGTCCTCGCGAAGTGCGACGAAGGTCACGCCGCGGCGCGTCGGCCGCTCGCTTTTCTCCTCGCGGAGGGGAAGCGCCTCGGCGATGCCCTCGGCGTAACCCCCGCACTCAGTTCCAAGCGGGCAAAGCCCGCAGGCTGGTCGACGCGGCGTACAGATCAGGGCGCCGAGATCCATCATGCCTTGTGCAAAATCACCTGGACGCTTGTTCGGCGTGAGGCTTTTTGCCAAGGCTTTGATCTCAGTCTTGGCGTCGGGCAGCGGCGTGGCTACTGCGAAGAGCCGCGCCACGACGCGCTCGATATTGCCGTCTACAGGCATCGCCTCTTGATCGAAGGCGATGGCCGCGATCGCCGCCGCGGTGTAATCGCCGATGCCGGGAAGCGCGCGCAGCTCTTTCTCGGTCCCCGGAAACTTCCCACCATGGCGCTCGACCAGGGCGCTGGCACAAGCATGGAGGTTGCGGGCGCGCGCGTAATACCCAAGCCCTGCCCAAGCAGCGAGAACCTCGCCGAGCTCCGCTTTTGCCAGCGCCTGCACATCGGGCCAAGCCTTGAGGAATAACCCGTAACGAGGGAGCACCGCCTTCACCGTCGTCTGTTGCAGCATGATCTCGCTGAGCCAGACTTTGTAAGCATCGGGGGTCTCGCCGGGCTCGGCCCGCCAGGGGAGATGGCGCCGCTCGCGGTCGTACCAGGCCAGCAGAACATCGGCGATTCCCGCATCGCGATCGACAGATCTTGCGGCGACGCGCCTCTGCATAACGCCAAGTCCTTCCGCGCTTCTCCTCAACGCATGGTGTAAGCTTGGCGACGGCGAAGCAAGCGGGCGGCAGCTTCCCTCCACGGGAAAGCCAATGGACGAGAACGAGCGAAAGGCGCTGGCACGAGCGGCAAGCGGGCCGCGGCCAGTCGGTGCGTTCGTCGGCAGGCTGCTCGATCCTGTCGCCCGCGCGCGCGGCTTTGCCACCACAACGCTCCTGAGCGAATGGCCTTCGATCGTGGGCGCCGAGCTTGCCCAGTTCACCATGCCCGATCGGGTTGTCTGGCCTAGGCGACAGCAGGAGAGCGAGGCGCCGCCGGCAAAGGGTTGGCGAGACGAAGGCGCTATCCTTGTGCTGAGGGTCGAGGGACCGCGTGCCATCGAGGT
>JBLMXO010000069.1:0-3238 GCA_050257815.1 Actinomycetota bacterium | reverse complement strand
GACATCGCCTATCTGATCGGAGCGCTGGAAGAGCTGTGGGCGCGCTGCCCCGTGGGCAAGGGCCAATATGTAAGGCTTGCCGCCGAGTAGGATGGCGCGCGCCATTGTCGTTCCACAAACGAGAGGCAGCATGAGGGCTCCATAGGAGCCAGTACATGCCTCCCCGACGCCAGATTCCGCTCGCCGTGCTTACACTCGCCCTCGCCGCTACGCTTCCTGCCGGAGCCGTTTGCGCTCAGGATATCGACCTCTGCTTCGCTACCGCCGATCGGGTGGCTGGCGGCGAAGAGGTCACGGATGCCGAGAAAGAGGCTGGCCATAAAGCCTGCCAGGCAGCACTCGCGGCCACGGCGAGCATCGTGCAGAAATCGCAGATCCAGGACGCCGATTTCGACATCATCGGCCAGCCAAAGCAGGCGCCGAATTGAGGGAATCTCCCGTCCTCGCACGAAAGTGACGGCGCCCAGGTTTGAACCCGTGCCCCATCCGTCTAAGCTCTTGCGTTCGGAGCCTAATTTGCACGCTTGCAAGATGCGAAGTTTGCCGATCGCTTCACTCCTGTTCGCCGTCGTCATCAGCGGCATCTTCGCCGGCGCCCGCGCCGAGGACCTGTTCTCGACTGGGGGCGACGCTCTGATCGGGCCGCAGCGGCATGGCGGCGGCTTCGAATTTCGCCGCAGGCTCTCCTCGATCGACAATCCCTATTGCGACATCGCTACCTATGTCCTGCCCGAATTCCCCGAGCAGGCCTCTTCGACCATCGATGTCCAGGACAAGCCCGTTATCGTCATCGATGTCTCGATGCTCCGGCAGAATCTCCCTTACGCCCATTTCCTCATGGCGCATGAATGCTGCCATCATATCCTCGGTCACGTGCAGCTCACCTCCGAGAAGCTCGGACAGCTCGGACCGCAGCCGTTCTATTATGTGCGCCCGCTGCTGCGGACGATGGAGCTCGACGCTGATGCTTGCGCCGTCAAGATGCCGAAGGAGACCAAGGAGCCCGAGGCGATCGAATCGGCGCGCGAAGAGATGCTGCAATTCGGCAATGCGCCGACCGGCGCCTATTATCCTACCGGAGTGGAGCGCGCGGATAATATTGCCCGCGCCCGCGATGCAAACTGACGGTCATCACTTCGACTTTTTCTTCTTCTGTCGTGTGACCTCGAAGCGCATGTCGGTACCCTCCTCACAGTCGTTCTGATGAACCATAACTTTGATGGGGTCCGTATAGGCGTTGAGACCTGCTGAAGGCGGGGCCTCCGAAGTGACCTGCCGGTTGTTGCAGATCGAGGAAGCGAGCACTTCCGGTGCGTCCTCGACGAGGATCGGGCGATTGCCTTGGAACAGGTTGCGCGTGAGCTCGATCTTCTCGACGGTCCCTTTTTTTCCGGCGATGAGAATTCCGGGACCAGCATTGTCGATGAACTTCGAGTTCTCGATGCGGACCCCGGTGATGGCCTCGTCGTTGTCGTCGGGCTCGAAATCGATGCCCGCGCCGGGGCGCGTCCCTCCCGTGTTTTGGAATACCGAGTTCAGGACCACGAGCCCGTCGACCGCGGTGATCGACAGACCCTGGCGGCGGTTACGATCCGCAGTCACGCCGCAAAACGTCACGTTCGAGGCATCGCCGATATAGAATCCATCACCCCACATGTCCTTTGTGGTTACACCCGCGATCACGACGTGCTTGGACCCGCCCCTGATGTCGATTCCCATGCCCCACTCGCCCTTCTTGGCTTTGTGCGCGTAGCGCTCGCCTTCGATCGTGCCGCCAATCACCGTGACATTGTTGACGCCCGCGATCATGAGGACGGCGTATTTCTTTTCGTCGTTGGGAATGGCCTTCAAAGTCGCGCCCTCGACAAGCTTAAGCGTCATGTCCTCTTTCAGAGAAAGGCGCGGCTTGGCTACAGCATTGACCATGTAAACGCCGTCGGGGACGAGCACGGTGCCCCCGCTGCCGGCGACCGCATCGATCGCGGCCTGGATCGAAGCCGTATCATCGGTCTTGCCGTCGCCCTTGGCGCCCTTGTCCTTCACGTTGACCACGAGAGGGGATTTCGGCGCTGGCGCACAGCCTTCCGCCGCATGCGCTGGAGCCACGGCGGTAAACGGCCAGACCGAGATAAGGGCTGAGCAGGCAAGGCCCGCCAGGAGGACTCGCATGCGAGCACCCTCGCCTAGGACCTGGGCGGCATTGTGCTCACCTCGGTCATGCAAGCCTCGCTTAGGCCAGCCTCCTCTTGAGCGCGGCAATGACTCTCGGTCAGCCGGCCTTGCGCATTGGCGCTTCCTGCTGCGGACCTCGCGGCGGGGTTGCTTGCGCCTGAGGCCGGGGAGCCTCTGACTGCTGCGGTTGTGGCTGTGGCTTCATCGCAGGGTGCCCATTGGCTACTCCGGCGAGCCGGCGTTGCTCCAACCCGATGAGAAGCTTCACGGCATCGAGCTCATTTTTGAGGTCCGCGAGCCTATCGTCATGCTCCTCCTTGAGCCGCACCATGAGTTCGTCAAACCGCGCTTGAGCCGCCTTGAGCTCACGCTCCAGAGCCTCGGCACGATCTTGCAAGTCAGCACGAATGTCGCGCATGTGGAATCCCCCGTTGGTTCCGCCTTGTGAGCAAACGGCGAGGCAGCGTCCGGGGTTCCGGGCCTTGCGACAAAATTTATTGCGTCTTTGGGAGAGCCTAAGCGGCGCGTGCCTTAATCGGCTGGACGATGATGGCGCCCTTATCGCCCCTGATGATCTCCTCGTCATGGAGCTTGAAATTGTCCATGCGGATCGTGTGGTAACGGTCGAAGTAATCGTGCAGCGGCTTCTCGATCGATTTGTCGTATTCGGGCCTAACCACGTGAGTCGCACCCTGCACCACTTTCACTACCTTGCCATTCTTGACCACGACCTCGCCGTTCTTGAACACATATTCGGGCGCGGCGAACATCTCCTCACGGTTGGCCTCGTCGCGATAGACGGTGATGTCGGCGCGCGCACCAACGCCAAGATGGCCAAGATCCTGCAGGCCTAAGCTCTTCGCCGGACCCGCACGGGTAAGGATAGCGATCTCATCGAGCGTGTATTCGCGGGTAAGCGACTTCAGCAAGCTCGCTTGCGTCTGCGCGTCGGGGCTGATCTGCGCGAGCTTCTCGTCGCGGAAGCTCTTGTCCATCAGTAGCCTGATCAGATGGGGGTAGAAGAAGAACGGCGCGCCGTTGGGATGGTCGGTGGTAAGGAACACTC
>JBLMXO010000068.1:0-5881 GCA_050257815.1 Actinomycetota bacterium | reverse complement strand
GTGGCGCCTCGCGCAAGGACCTCGAGGCTGTGGCCGCAACGGCGATGGCAGCTTGGCCTGCGAAAGGGCGCCGCTAGTCTTTGGCGTCCTTGGGCTGAGATTTGGGATGCTTCTTAGGCTTCGGCTTCAGCAAGAGGTCCTGAGGCTGAGGCTTCCAGACGAACTGCTCGACCGCTTTGGCTAATGTTGGGGTCGGTCCCAGCCGCGCTTGCAACACCCTGTTGCAACAAAACAACAGCGCCAGCCAGGAAGAGCGAAACAACGCCTACCATCCTATTGTACTTTCCGGTCTCTGCCGTCTTCGAGCGACAATCGCATGCGTCAGGCGTTATTGCGACGGTCTCTTCTTGTCCTTGTTGTGGCAGCCGCCGTCTTTGGCGGTCAGGCGGCATACGCACAAAGCTTCGACCCTAATATTGTGAGCCGCGTCGACAGTTTCATCCCGCCGCCGCAGCAAACTGTCCTCCCGACTAAAACGCAGAAAGTGCCAGTCAAGAAAACCGAAGAGGTCACCGTGACCGTCACGGAGACCAAGGATCTGACGCTCGAGGAGCGCGAAGCCAAGGCGAACCAAATGGGGATTACCGTGCCGCTCGGGCTTCGCTCGCCCACGGCGCGCAGGGCCTATCTCGATATGCGGGGGGTGCCCAATCAGGTCGTGAGCCATGTAAGCAAGCGGAAGTCGCGCATCGTAACGACTATCATCGAGAAGACGGAGCCACGGAAGATCGTGGTGAGAGGCGCTGCCGCCGGCGGCTACAACTATGCCTCCAACGCCAACCAGACGAGCATCGACATCATTGCCGATTCGATCAACAGCGAGAACGCCAACCTCCTGGTGCTGATACCGGCAGGCCGGACGGAAGACACCGTGTCACTCCTCTTCGGGTCGACTGGCACGCGGTACGCAGGCCTCAATTCGAGCTCGTTCGACGCGCTGAACGGTAGCGTCATCTATACGCGGTTGCTGGCACGGAAGCAGATGATGGAGGGGCTCAATACGGGGGGCACAGCGGTGACCGATATCCTCACGATCGGGCTCGACGGCACCGCGGTCTACGAGCCAGGCTTCGGAGCCGAGCAGATCTCGATCGCGACACCTTCGATTGGTTGGTCGCGCTCCAATATCGGACTCGGCAACAGTCTGTGCGGAGAGAAGGGGGCCGAGTCCTATTGCTACTATGCGGACATCGCGTTTTCGCTGGGCGAGAGCATTGCCGACGTGCAAAGCCAGACCAACAGCTGGCTGGAAGTCGACACCACGATTGGTTGGCATCCGCCGGTCAAGAATCTGTCGCTGTGGGCAACTGGAAGCATTCAGGGCGCCGTCTACTCGGATTATCCGGGCGGGCGCCAGGATCTCATCTTCACCGGCACGGGAAACTTCAGCTGGCTCTGGAAGCCGAATGTGACGCTCGGCGCCGGCGTCAAATTCACGCAGCAAATCTCCTCGCACCCCGACCTCGACTGGAACGGCGTCAACGTCATTCCCCGTGTCTTGTTCAACATGAAGTTCTATCAGGAATGGCTTCAGGCTGAAACGACTACTCTCTTTATTCCCTTTCCGACTCGGCCCATGCTGTTTGCATGAAAGGTGCGCAACTTCTCAGCCTTTGCCTGATCCTTGCTGCCGGTCCCGTCTTTGCCGGGACTGCAGTCGAGGATGAAGGGCCTCTTGGTCCTTGTGTTAAGGGTGATAGCACCACCAGCGATGCGCAAACCCCGTCCGGCCCTGCCTGGGGTGTCGAGATCGCTACGTCCTTCAACAAGCAAGAGGCGCTCGACGATTTCGCCAGCGTGCAGAAGCAATATTCCGATCTGCTCGGGGGCTATCAACCCTTGGTCGTCGAGGATTGCGACCTGCACATGGGCACCGCTCCGCAATACTCGGCGAGGATTGGGATCGATAGTCACGATGACGCTGATGCGCTCTGCGCCAAGCTGAGGGCAAAAGGCGGCGCGTGCGTGGTGCAGAAGAACTAGCGCCAGAATTTCGCTTCTCTCGCCTCCCGGACTGTCGGAAACTTCGTGCAGGATGCGGATCCTCGCTGCGACGTCTCTCATTGCGGGCCTCGTACTGCTCTCGAACGCTGGAGAGGGCAGGGAGGCTCCTGTACTCTTGAGCGTCGAGGCCGGGGTGAAAGAGGCGGGACTGGCACTCGCTGGTCCCAAGCCCTTTGTCGAGATCGTCTGCCCGATCATGCAACAGGAGGCCGAGTACTACGATCTCCCCCCTATGCCGTTCGTGCGGCTGATATGGAAGGAGAGCCGCTTCAATCCCAACGCGGTCAGCCCCAAGGGCGCGCAGGGTATCGCCCAATTCATGCCGACGACCGCTGCCGATCGCGGCCTCGACGACCCCTTCGAGCCGAAGCAGGCAATCGTGCATTCGGCGAGCTTGTTGGCCGACCTCCTCCAGGAATTCGGCAATTTCGGTCTGGCAGCCGCTGCCTATAACGCTGGCGCCGAGCGGGTGAGGGGTTGGCTCGCGGGCACCAGCGGACTTCCGTTCGAGACGCAGGCTTATGTCGAATTCGTCACCGGGCGCGCGGCTGAGGAATGGAAACTTGCCGACACCGAGCTTCCACAAGCCTTGAAGACGGATGGCGAAGAGGTCCAGGCATCCTGCAAGAGCCTCGCCCCACTCGTCGTGCGCGCGGTCTACGAGACGGAACCGTTGACCGCGAGCGGTGCTTGGCGTCCCTGGGGCGTGCATCTCTCGACCGCCTTCTCCAAGGCCAAGGCGCTGGCTCAGTTCGCTCGGGTCAAGGCGCGCTATCCGTCAATGCTCGCCGATCGTGATCCCTTCGTGCAGCCTGAGCGGAATCTCAGCCGCGGACGGCGCTCGCTCTACATGGTGGAGATTGGCGCCGACAGCCGGGATGACGCTGCCAAGCTTTGCGCTGAGTTGCGCTCGGCCGGCGGCGCCTGCATCGTGCAGAAGAATTAGCCGAAATTCCCAACCGAGCCGCATTGTCTCAGTGGCAACGGTCTGACGCTGGTATAAGGTCCGCGCGGCGAGTGGGGCAGGGGACATCCGATGCTCACGATCTACGAAACGAGATCGGGCCAGCTGAAGGCTCAATCCGGCGAGACCAAGATCACCGAGCAGGCGATTTGGATCGACCTCCTCAACCCGACGCCGGAGGAAGAAGAGAGGGTCGAGAAAGCGCTCAATATCGACGTGCCCACACGCGAGGAGCAGCAGGAGATCGAGGTTTCGAGCCGCCTCTATCAAGAAGACGGCGCGTATTTCATGACCGCGACACTGCTTTACCAGCCCCAGGAAGGCGAGCCGCAGATGACGCCGGTCACCTTCATCCTTGCCGGCCAGAGGCTCGTCACCGTGCGCTACGCCGAACCGCGCGCCTTTGCCATCTATGTCGGACGCTGCAACCGGTCAGAGACCGAATTGAAGACGGGCACTCCGGTCCTGATCGGTCTGATCGAGACGATTGTCGACCGGCTCGCTGATTTCATCGAGCGCGTTCAGGCCGAGGTCGAGGGTCTGTCGCACTCGATCTTCGACCTCAAGGGCGGCACGGCTACGCGGCAGCGGCGCTTCGACGTGCTCTTGCGGGCGATCGGGCGCGAGGGCGAGATCACTTCGAAGTTGCGCGAGACCGCTCATTCGCTCGGCCGGCTGCTCACTTTTCTTGCCCATGCCGCCAACGAGCGGAAAGAGGACAAGCAGCTGCAAGCGCGCATCAGGACGGCGGCGCGCGACGTGGCTTCCCTGACCGATCATGCCACGTTCCTCTCCGGCAAGATCATCTTCTTGCTCGATGCGACGCTCGGCATGATCAACATTCAGCAGAATGACATCATCAAGATCTTCTCGGTCGCGGCAGTCGTGTTCCTGCCGCCGACGCTGCTCGCTTCGATCTACGGCATGAATTTCCATCACATGCCAGAGCTCAATTGGATGTTCGGCTATCCGCTTGCACTAATCCTGATGGTTCTCGCGGCGGTATTGCCGTACATTTATTTCAAACGTAAAGGCTGGCTCTAATTTGCGCTTGCATGCGTGGATGAGGGTCGCCACATTCCCTGTAGCTTCAGGCGGTCGGACGGCAGTGAACGCCATAAAGGAGAATATGATGCGATTTGCAGCTCTTGGTTTTGCAGCCTCGGTAGTCGCGGCATTTGCTCTTCTGCCAGCCACAGCGTCGGCCGCACCCGGCACGGTAGCCGCGCCGGCGCATGTTCCTGACGTGCAACCCGTCTACTACTGCTCGAGGAAGGCCTGGCGCCGTGGCCTCTGTGGCGGCCCCAACGGAACTTATGTGCGCGCGCCGTTCACCGAGGTCGATACCACCCGCGGGACTTGGGTCGCGGCACCGTTCGTTCGTGTCTATAGCGGGCGCTATGGAACCTGGGTGCGCGCACCCTTCGTCAATCTGTGGAGTCCCCACTAAATAGCGGAAGCGACTAGCGACCAGATGAGTGCGACCCCCGCGTTCAGCGCGAGGGTCGCCGCGATGCCGCGATGCAAGCCGAAGAGAACCGCCGCGGCCAGTACGGACAGGCGCAAGAGCTTCGGCATTCAGTGTCGCTAGTTCCGGCGTCCAAATCCGCAACGGGGCCGTACCATGTCGCGGTGATGCTGCCGAACAGCACATGCAGCGCGAACCAAAGGCTCAAGTTCAGGATCACGCCGACTACCGCCGCAGTGACGGCCGCGAGCGCGCCAGCAAGGCGCGGGCTTGTGCGTAAGCGTTCGACATAGGGCGCACCGACGAAGATCCAAAGAAAGCAGGGCGCGAAAGTCGCCCATAACGTGACGACGGCTCCGAGCAGGCCGAAGGCTAGCTGAGGCTCGCCGCCTTTGCGGAAGCCGGCAAGAAAACCAACGAACTCGGTCACAGGACAAGAGGGCCAGGCGTCGTTTCGGCGAGGCCGAGACCGTCCAGCATCTCGGGCGCGCGCAACCAGCCATAGGGCTCGACTGCGCGCTGAGCCATGTAAGCGAGAGCAGCATAGGCGCCGCCGAAGCTGACAATGGCGAGCTTGGAGAAGAAGAGTGCGATGTCGGTCGTGACATGATCGCGGCCAGCGAACGCTGCAATAAGAAGCAGCGGGCCAATCCACACCGCAAGCCAAAGCGCCGCAGTCAAAAGCGTTTGCGACAGCAACACAGGAGGCTCGGCAAGTTTCTCCGGCTCCACACTTGCCTCGATTGTGCGATTGAGGAAAAAGCCGAGCGCGGCAGCGCTAGCGACGATGAGCGGGAGGGGACAGCGAAGAAGAAGATGGCGACGAAGGCCGCCGCGGCGATCGCTGCATCATAAGGACCGCGCAGCGCCCGGCGCCCGACCCTGACCAGCGCCTCGACGACGATGACGAGCACCGCTGCCTTGATGCCGACAAAGGCCGCCTGGATGATCGGCACCTGGCCGAAATAGGCATAGGCGATGCTCAAGCCGAGAACGACGATCGCACCGGGAAGCACGAAGAGGAGTCCTGCGGCAAGCCCGCCAAGCGTGTCGTTGAGGCGCCAGCCGATATAGGTCGCGAGCTGCATCGCTTCGGGCCCGGGAAGCAGCATGCAGAAATTGAGTGCGTGCAGGAAGCGCTCCTCGCCGATCCAGCGCCGCTCCTCGACCAGCATACGGTGCATCAGGGCGATCTGGCCGGCGGGTCCGCCGAAGGAGAGGACGCCGATCTTTGCCCAGACGCCAAGGCTTCCTTGAAGCTGGGATGTCGTGTTTGAGGGACTGGACCCATGGCGGCTCGCTCCGTAGCACAACTTCGGCGCTACCGCTCCGGCTAGTGGGATAGGGCACCCGCGTGCTACCTCAAGAGTCGAGGAGGCGAGACGACAGATGGCGACGGCGGAGCTGATTCAGGTGGCGGTTTTCCTTGCCGCCGCCGCTATTGC
>JBLMXO010000067.1:0-3225 GCA_050257815.1 Actinomycetota bacterium | reverse complement strand
CTCGATGGGGTTTCGGATATGGTCTTGGCTGGCCATGTTGGCTCCTCCTGAACGTGATGTTCGAGGGCCGCGGGCCACCCGTGGCTAAGGTCGATTGGGCCGCTAGTCGCGAGCGAGCCGCGACCATTGTGGCTGATCATACTCCCATCCCGGCCTTTTCGCATCAAGCTTATCCCCGCCTCCCGCGGCGCGGTTAAACTGCATCCATCCTTCGTCCGTGAGGACGCGAGCTGCAGACCGTCTGTAAACTCGGGGCGAGGGACTGCGGCGCCTGAGGTGCCGGCGAACGAGCATGGGCCGTGCGGCTTGTCCCGGTCCGTGCCGCCGGCGGGTAACGGACGGCTTCAGGGGTCTTGGACCACCCGCCTCGGACGGAAGCGCCCGGGGTCGTCGGCTCGTTCGGTCGGTTGAGACACACAGCGGGCACGGGTAAGCGGTGGTAGAGGCTTCAATATCGCCGCAAGCGGGGTGCCGAGAGGCTGCCCTTGCTCTCGAGAAGGAATGCGGCCGCTCGGTGCCCCGCAGTCCTCGATCTGCTATGAGCCGGACGCTCAGGCGCCGCGGCAACGGGCGCGTGCGCCAAGGCCAAGAATGCGGCGGGGTACCGCATTGGCTGCCAGCATCTTTCCCCAATTGGGTCATATCTATGGGGGCCGCTATTCCGGGGTCGTGCCGAAAAGGAGCGTGCGCTTGGCGTTCTATTTGGTCTCTGCCGTCCCGAAGCACGGCCTCATGGAGGAGCTCGGCGGGCGTCTCGCTGCCGATGCCTTTCTCGACATGAAGCCGTTCACTTATGCGCTCCGCAATGCGCGGCTCCGGCGTGACGGCGTCGCGGTGTGGGAGGAGGAGGACTATTGCCGCCCGCCTCTCGCCGAGGAACGCGCCGCCGTGCTCGATGCCTATTTCCACGACCTCCGCACCGAGGCCGTCGGCGAGGGAGCTGGCTGGAAGAAGATCGACACCCTCCCGGCGCTCTTTCCCGAGCTTGCGGAGATCTAGCACCCTGGTCTGACAACCCATGCGCCTCTTCGCCGCCCTCGCTCTCCTGCTCGCCTCAGCCTCTGCGTCAGAAGCCGCTCCCAATATCGTCGTCATCCTGACCGACGATCAGGAGGACACGGGCTCGATGGCGTATATGCCGAAGGTGCATTCGCTTCTCGCCGAGCAGGGCCTCACCTTCACCAACAGCTTCGTCAATCTACCACTCTGCGCGCCGAGCCGTGCCTCGTTCCTCTCCGGACTCTCGGCGCATAACACCGGCATCAAGGCTAATAACCCCGTCGATGGCGGCGGGTGGGCTGCCTTCAAGGACAAGGAAGCGAACGCGCTGCCGGTCTGGCTCGATCGCGTCGGTTACAAGACCGCGTTCCTCGGCAAATACGTGAACCGCTACGGTCAGCAGAGCAATTTTGGCGCTCTGCTCGCATGGGCGGGCAATCTCGCCAATGTCGAGCTCAAGGGTCCCAATGTCGGCAACCCGCGCGATTGGGTGCCACCGGGCTGGGAGCTTTGGTACGCCTTCACGGAATGGCGCGCGCGCTATTTCGACTATGCCATTAACGAGAACGGCACGATCCTCCATTTCGATCATCGGCCGAGCGACTATTCGACCGACGTGTTGAAGGAGCGCGCCACGCGCTTCATCGCTGAGCAGGCATCGAAGCCCGATCCCTTCTTCATGCTGATCGCCACCAAGGCGGTGCATGCGCAAGGGGTCCGCGCCATTCCCGCGCCGCGCTATGCCCATGCCTTCGAAGATGTGAGCCTTCCCACTGGCCCATCCTTCAACACCAAAGATGGGCGCCACAAAGCCGCAACGAGTGCGGTCAAAGGCGAAACGAAGGCGAAGCTAACCAAGTCCTATCGCGCCGAGCTGCAGACGCTGCAATCGGTCGATGATCTCGTCGCGGCGGTGGTCGAAGCGCTGCAAGAGGCGGGCAAGCTCGACGACACTCTGATCGTCTATACCTCCGACAATGGATTCCTCTATGGCCAACACCGGCTGATCGGAAAGTCTGCCGCGTTCGACGAATCCCTCAAGGTCCCGCTCGTCGTGCGCGGCCCCGGCGTTCCGAAGGGCGAGACGCGGGATGCTCTCGTGAACAATCTCGATGTCGTCGCGACCATCGCCGAGCTTGCCGGAGCCTCTCCCGGCTACCCGCTCGACGGTCGCTCGCTCACTCCGCTCTTTGCCGACGCAGAAGCGCCCTGGCGGAGCGCGATCCTCTTTGAGAGCCCCGTCAGTCACGTCCAGAAGCCGAGTAGCCGCTACACCGGTGTGCGCACCGGAAGGCTCAAATATGTGAGATATGACGGCGGTTTCGAGCAGCTGTTCGACCTTGCTGCCGACCCGTACGAGCTCGTGAACCGGGCTGGCCAAGCGCCTTACGCGCACGATCTCGCTTTGCTTAGAGACCTCAACATGAGGCTTAGGAGCTGCAGCGGTTCGGACTGTTTTGTGCCCTAAGCCGGCGCGTCTTCGTCACGAGACGGTTGGTCTTGGGGCAAAGCAGGCCTAAATAAGCAGCATGACCGAACTCCTCACCAAAGACCGCATTCTCGAGGCCCTCAAGCGAGTCAAGGGACCCGACCATCGCGACGACATCGTCTCTCTCGGCCTCATCTCCGAGGTCGTGATCCACAAGGGCAAAGTCTATTTCGCCATCTCCGTCGATCCCTCCAGGGCCGATGAGCTCGAGGCCTTGCGCAAAGCTGCCGAGAAGGCCGTCTCCGAGGTGCCGGGGGTGAAGGGAGTGGCCGTGACGCTGACCGCGGACCGCGCCCCCAATGCCGCACGAAGCTCTGGCGGGAACGGGGGAGGTTCGGCTCCATCGCAGTCGTTTGCGCGGCCAGGTGCTGCCCGCGACGCGCGCCATCGCCCAGGGGGTGTGCCCGGCGTCGCCAACATCATTGCGGTGGCCTCCGGCAAAGGGGGCGTCGGCAAATCGACCACTGCGGTAAATCTCGCGCTCGGGCTGAAGGAGTTGGGACTTCGCGTCGGCATTCTCGATGCCGATATCTATGGTCCGTCGATGCCCCGCCTGCTCGGGCTCAAAGGCCAACCGCAACAGGTGGCTGACAACAAGCTCAAGCCCATGGAGGCCTACGGGCTGAAGGTCATGTCGATGGGCTTCCTCGTCGATGAGGAGACGCCGATGATCTGGCGCGGGCCGATGGTGATGTCGGCTCTGTCGCAGATGCTGAAAGATGTCGCCTGGGGCGAGC
>JBLMXO010000066.1:0-6123 GCA_050257815.1 Actinomycetota bacterium | reverse complement strand
GAGGTAAATAGCGTCACCCAACCACCAAGTGGGTTCTCGGGAATGGAATGCACCGCCGCCGTCGAGTGATGTAAAGACTTGAAGCATCATCTCCGGCTCCGGTCCGGGCTGCGCCACTTCTAGCGGGAAGCGCGTCTAAGGAACTTCGGAGTGGCCAAAAAGTTTCACTGTTCGGCGAGGACATTGTGGTCTGCCGCGCGGGCCCAACTTGCTGGGTAACCGACCATCGCCCTCCCGGACGGCCCCGTCGCCCGTCCGGATTAATGCAGGTGGCGTGCTTTGCCTCCCCCAACATTTTGGGACGTCGCTGGCGGCATCGCGCTGCGGATGGTGCTGTGCGCCCAGCTGACGGGAAGAACCTGGACGTTGATGGACCGCTTTGAGCCCGCCAAGGGCAGCAACGGCGAGGCTGATTTGCATCATTGGCGGCGCAGCATCATCGTCGGCTGCGCCGAAGACGTCGCGCGAATATGCGGACTTTGAAATGCTACAGTTTTCTTCCTGCCTTGATGGTGAATGTCTGCTGTGGACAAGCTTTTTGATAGCCCTGGCAATGTCATGTCCTCTCATTGCCGCACCTGAGCAAGTATGCCGTCGATCGTAGGACGATACGGGTCCAGTTCCAACGTAGTTGCAAGAGGCCAGACAACGTCCGATTATAGGCTCCGTGCTGGCGCGGAAATCGGAAATGACTACGGGCTTCGAAGCAGTGCTGCAGGAACGCGTGGAGGCAATGGTCAACGCGTGCACGCGGTGTGGCGCCTGCGTCAAAGCCTGCCCAATCGCTACGCCCGCGGGAGTGACCGCAGAACCGGCCGAGGTGATCGGCGGTGTTATCGACGTCCTTCGGGGCGAAGGCGGTAATGCTGCGGCAGAGGCGTGGGCTACATCATGCGCCATGAGCGGCGATTGCGTCCGAGCGTGTAGCTATGGCGTCAATCCCAGATTTTTGCTTGCGATCGCGCGGGCGAGATTAGGGCAGGCGGCGCATCCGACTGTAGAGTTGCGGAAGCGCGGAGTTGCCGCGTTCCGCACCGTGAGCCGCGACGTTGCCCACCTTTCCCGCATGCAATTGGACCAGAGGCTGCTGGAACGTCTCGGGCAGGTTGCGGAGGGCCGGTCGACCTTGGGTACCGGCGCAGTTCCGAGCGAGCGGCCAGACTTTGTGTTCTATACCGGCTGCAATGTGTTGAAGACGCCGCACATCGCGCTGCTCGCCCTCGACATAATGGATGCTCTCGGCGTGACCTATCAGGTCATGGGTGGCCCCACGCATTGTTGCGGAGTCATGCGCCTTCGCGCGGGCGACACCGAAACCTACGGGCGGGTCGCGGAAGCGACGATCGAAAAGCTTTCCCAAGGCAAGAGCGGCCGCGTGCTCTCATGGTGCCCATCTTGCTACGTACAGATTACCGAGATGTCGATGCCTGAGATCGAGAGAATGAAAGGCATTCGACCGTTTGAGATGAATCCGTTTATTCTTTTCGTCCGCGACCAGCTCGATCGGCTTCGGCCCATGTTCTGCCAGAGCGTCGCAATGCGTGTCGCGCTCCACCGACATCCAGGACTGACCGGCAGCATGGAAGCTGCGGCAGAGATACTGGCCGCAGTGCCCGGAATAGAGCTGGTTGAATTAGGTCAGCCCTCCGCGGGCCTAATGAGCAACTATCTCTCTACCCTGCCCGAATTTAAACGTGAGCTCTACCGCAACGAGCTTGAGGCTGCTGCCGCCGCTCAAGTTGATGCATTAGTGACCGTATATCATCCGGACCATCGGGAGCTATGCGCGCATGAGGGTGAATATGCGTTCCGCGTCGTTAACCTGCTTGAGGTCATCGGGTCTAGCATGGGTTTTCACCAACACGATGAATACAAGCGGCTCAAGCTCCTGCGGGACGTCGAGGCGATAGCTGACGACTGCGCGGACCTTGCCAGGGAAAACAACCTCGATCTCACCACCCTGCGTGAGGTGATCGCAGACATGTTGGCGGATCAACCAGTGCCGATCAAAAAAAAGGCTTCAGCATAAAGTGCGCGGGAGCCGCGCGACTAAAGCGGAGGGCCTTTGTTGATGATCAACCCTGGCGTCACACTGAGTGCATTCGTGGATATGGATTTCAAATCGGCGCGCGCGAGGTAAGGGCGAGTAATAGTGTTATGGTTGATCGTCCGACACTCACGGGCCTTACTTTTTTACTGTTGCCTCCAGCAATTTCGTATTTGGTTTAGCCGGCGAAAACAGATCGGTGCAGGCGCTGAAATGAGCTTGCGCCCGCTGAAGCGCAGCGCAGATCATCACAGTCGGCAAGCACTGGATGCTCGCCGTCCCTCCGCAGCATCGCTTTTACCTTTGAATTACCAAGCAAATTCCATGCAGGTAATCTTGCCGCATTTATGATGCATTATGAGCATAACAACCACGGCGCATCCGCCGGGTTTTCTTTGCTCGGGGGTGGGGCACCGCAAGAGGCGCAATAAGTCGGGACGCTGGACAAGTCCGACGGACCAGGGGGCCAAAACCGAGAACCGAATGGCGGACGATCCTACCCACCCAGATTTCCGCTCGAATCCAACGCCAAGCCCTGGAGCTCCGGCCGGTGCCCGCGGCGCCTCTTCCCGGCTCGCCGAATTGGCGCGGCTTATCGGGCAAAACGATCCCTTCGACGACGACGGCAGCCGGCAGAGTGCGCAATACCTGGAGCCGCCGCAGCAGCCATGGCACCAACCATCGCCCGAAGGGGCCGCACATGTGGCGGCGGCGCAGGACGTAACTAGCATCAGCGCGTCCACATCGCAGCAGGTCGGCAGCTTTCGGCCGCCACCCGAACTACACTCTCAGGAATATGCGCCGAGCGCGGCCGAATACGTGCCGGTGGCGCACGAGCACGGCATCGCGGGCTATGGCGCCGAAGAAGGCGGCTGCGAACCTGAAGCCCACTATGCAAATGTTTCGGAGTTGGAGGGAGAGCCTCAGGATTTCTGCGACGATGTCCCGCCGCGTCGCCGCATGGGGGTTCTGGCGGTGGCCGCGGTATTCGCGCTTGCCGTGGTCGGAACGGCCGGCGCCTTCGGCTATCGTGCTCTTTTTAGCTCGTCCGGGGCGAGCGGCCCGCCCCCCGTGATCAAGGCAGAAACTTCGCCGGCCAAGATTGTGTCGCCCAAGAAGCTTGTCTCCCGCGAAGAGCAACCAAAGGACATTGATCGCAAAATGGCTGACGTGCTGCCGTCGCACCCGAGTGGCATGCCGTCCAGCTCGATCGAACCCGATCTGGACAGAGGCATGGTCGGGAGCACGCCGAGAAAGATCCACACCATCGCGATCCGTCCCGATGGCACCACGCTTGCCGATGCGACGCCGGGCGCGTGGCCGCCAATTGCAGCCCCTGCCGTGAGGCCGGCTGCGCCGCCGGCGCCAGCGGCTAAGCCGATCGCGCCTCCCCAGCACGCAGCTGCCGTCGAGCTGGAGCCCGCGCCGGCGCCGCCTCATGCGGGCGCGCGGTCCGAGTCGCCGCCCCCGCGCAATGCGCCGCTCTCGCTCAACCAAAATACTGTTCCGGTGCCGACCCGGGCCCTTCGTGCCGAGCGGCCGATGCGGACGGCGAATGCGGCGGCGACCGAGTCCGTGCCAACTCAGAGCTCGCCCGGCGCGCCCAGCACCGGCCATTATGCCGTGCAGATTTCCGCTCACCACAACGAAGCCGACGCGCAGGCTTCGCTACGCAGTCTGGAGGCCAAGTACCGGCACCAGCTTGGCGGCCAGCACACCATGGTCCGTCGCGTCGATTTGGGGACCAAGGGTGTCTATTACCGCGCCATGGTCGGACCGTTCGCCAGTTCGGACGCAGCCCGCCACATGTGCTCGGAGCTAAGAGCTGCCGGCGCCCGCTGCTTTGTCAAGAGAATTCAAGCTGCTGAAACGTGACCCTGGCGCCCGGCACGGATAATCGGCGCACATGCCTGCACAATGCATTTATCACCGGCCTCGCGGGATTGATGGCCGACGAAATCCGGGAATGCATCACACCATCTCACCGAGGTTACCCTGCGAGGTAACGGCGTGTAATGGTGTTATGGTTTGATGTTCGGCTGGCGCGGACGTTCTGACGTTCGTATACGGCCTCCTGCTTTGCTCGACTAGCGCTTTGCGAAGGACGAAATTTGCAGCGGGCACAGATTTATTGTGCCTGATTGGGCTATGCAGGTTTAATGGTCTGATATGGCGTCCTTCTGATAGACTCCTCCGTACCTAGTAACGAAAAGCTTGAAGTCGTGGTGATGATGGTAACCGCTGTGAGCCAGAAGGTGCCGACGCGCGAAGAATTTGCGGCCATGGCCGCGCGCGGTCGGCTTTGGCAGCACGACGAACCAAGCCCATGCACGCCCACGTCAGAGGAGCTTAAGCGAGCGAAGACGCCACTCGATTACGGTCGGGCTTACGGCTACAGCGAAGACGACATCGCTCATTTCTACAATTTCCGGCGCCGCGGCCATACCATGACCTACCATGAATACGTTGACGACCTGGAGCACGCAGTATTCCCACCCAACGGGTCATGCCGAGAATCCGGGGACCAGTAACCACCACACGATCGCGGGTAGGGTTGTCTGGCGATGTTACGCGGTGTTTGACCATAGTCATCAATCAGAACCGCGTGGCCCCCGTGGATGACAGTATCGCATGTGGAACGGCGCATAGTCTCCAAGCGCAACAATAATCGGGTCCGCGCCATACAAACAGAGCCCTTCGCATTCGCTCGGCTTGACGGCGAGCCGGCCCGTTTCGCCCCAGCGCGGCGCGGATCGTTGCCTGCGAGGCAATAGTGAGGATGGTAATCTGGGCGCAGATTCAGTGGTGTTATGGTTTGAATTCGGCTGAGCGGCCCGCCGATTTATGCCCATCCTTCAACGATATCGCCGGCGGGCACACTGCCCACCAGCCGAGGCGGCCGGCGTGGCGCCGTTGTCGGTAGCGTATAGTGGTACGACCATTTGCCGTTTATTGATCGGGGCGCCACCGGAACAATCCTAACGGACGAACTGGGCGTGGCAAGCATAATTCGACAAACAATCGTGCCAACTTAGTATTAGGAAATATAACTGGTTGTCCGAATCCAAGGCATAGAACCTCCCACGAATTCATAGCCGGTTTGCGATATCGCCTCACGCCAAAGCCGATGTCATGTTTGACGAAGTCGAAGAAGTGCGTTTCGGATGCCCAGTGCCCTCCCTCGAATTGTAGTTTCTCTCCCTGATGATACATGCGAGTCACTTTTGCTATCGTAATCAGGTCTTGGCCAACCATAAAAAACTCGGGAGCGCTGCGGCGCAAAGGTAATAAACCATATTTTGGTTTCGCGCGTCGTATGCGTTTTCCCAAATTATTCGCGTTAGGTATGTACCATCGTTTAAAATCATTGAACTGCTTGGCCCTTGAGGGGCTGATCTGAGGGTTGGTTGTCATTTGCTTTCTCCTGAGGTACTGGGCGACACACTTTTGACTCCGGATCTGGGAAAACCCGATTATTTTCGACCACGTAGTGTCGCTGATTGGGTTCCGCAATAGGGCCGCTCGCTTTCCTGAACACGTTTAGTGAATTCGGTTACACGAGGGTTACACTCACATCACGCTTCGCCCTGTAGCGTCACGTGCGAAGCCACGAACCTAATCTCGGAAGCCTCCCGGCGTCAGCCCACGCGCCTTGACAGGGTGCCAGCCTTGCGTGTGCATGAACTCAGAGTCGACGAGCCGCACCTACGTCTAATGTAGTCGGGGTCGTCATCACGGCATCTCACGGAGGGTTATTGCGGAGGTAAGGCATGTGGTGGTGTTATGGTTTGATGGTCCGCTGAGTCTCGGCTAAGGCTTTTTCATGAAAGTCCCGGGACGCTGGGCGTAGGCCGGACCGCACAGTCTGCAGTTGGCGCAAGGGCACGAAACCGCTTAGTTGTCCCCAGATCCGGCGCGGCGGTGAAACGATAAGCAAATAGCGCCGGAATTCCTGTCCTTGCGCTGGATCACGAGGTTGCGAGGAGAACGCCGACGATGCAACTGCGCAATCGAGTGGTTCGAGTCAACCGCTTTGGTGATCCCGACGGGCTGGAAGTGGTCGACGCTCCTTTGCC
>JBLMXO010000065.1:0-2532 GCA_050257815.1 Actinomycetota bacterium | reverse complement strand
CGACCAATGATCTCGAAGCCTTCTGGATGCCGTTCACGGCGAACCGGCAATACAAGAAGGCGCCGCGGCTCCTCGTCAGCGCCGAGGGCATGTATTACACCGCGAGCGACGGACGCCGCGTCCTCGACGGCACGTCGGGGCTGTGGTGCGTCAATGCTGGCCATTGCCGGCCGAAGATCGTTGAGGCGGTACGCAAGCAGGTCGGCGAGCTCGATTTCGCCGGCAATTTCCAGATGGGCCACCCGATCGCTTTCGAGTGTGCCTCTAAGCTCGTCAATATCGCGCCGCCCGGTTTCGACCATGTGTTCTTTACCAACTCGGGCTCGGAGTCGGTCGAGTCCGCGCTCAAGATCGCTCTCGCCTATCACCGCGCCAAGGGCAACGCGTCGAAGGTCCGATTGATCGGGCGCGAGCGCGGCTATCACGGCGTGAATTTCGGCGGCACCTCGGTCGGCGGCATCCCCAACAATCGCAAATGGTTCGGCACCATGCTGTCCGGTGTCGATCACATCCGTCACACGCACGATCTCGCGCGCAACGCCTACACGCGCGGCGAGCCCGAGCACGGCGCTGAGCTTGCCGATGACCTCGAGCGGCTCGTCGCGCTGCACGATGCCTCGACCATCGCCGCCGTGATCGTCGAGCCTGTGGCATGCTCGACCGGCGTGCTGATCCCGCCCAAGGGCTATCTCAAGCGCCTGGCCGCGATCGCGGCCAAGCACGACATCCTGCTCATCTTCGATGAGGTCATCACCGCCTTCGGGCGCCTCGGCACGCCGTTCGGGGCCGATTATTTCTGCGTCTTGCCGGATATCATCACCATGGCGAAGGGCATCACCAACGGCACCATTCCGATGGGCGCCGTGTTGGTGAAAGGCAAGGTGCATGAGGCCTTCATGCAAGGACCTGAGGAAGGGATCGATCTCTTCCACGGCTACACCTATTCGGGCCACCCCGTCGCTTGCGCAGCCTCCATCGCGACGCTTGAGACATACAAAGAAGAAGGGCTGCTGACCCGCGCGGCCGAGCTTGCGCCTTACTGGCAGGAGGCCGTGCATTCGCTGAAAGGCCTTCCTCATGTCATCGACCTGCGCAATATCGGGCTGATCGGCGCCGTCGAGTTCGATCCAATTCCAGATGCGCCGGGGAAGCGGGCGCATGCGCGCTTCATCGAGGCGTTCAATCGTGGCCTTCTCGTCCGCGCGACCGGAGACATCATCGCGCTGTCGCCGCCGCTCATCATCGAAAAGCGTGAGATCGACCAACTCTTCGACATTCTCTCTGGCGTGCTCAAGTCAGCGAACTGAGATGCGGGGCGCGTGGCTCTCATGGACATCATCCAGAACGCTGTCGAGGGACGCAAAGTCACGTCGTCATCGCGTCGCAGTGCCCCGATCTATGACCCGGCGACGGGAGAGCAAATCGCCGAGGTGAAGCTGTCTTCCGCCGAGGAGGTGGGCGCGGCCGTTGCTGCGGCGAAGAAGGCGGCTGGAAGCTGGGGCACGACGCCGCCGCTCAAACGCGTGCAGCCGATGTTCCGCTTCAAGGAGCTGTTGCAGCGCAACTCCGACGAGATTGCACGCGTGATCTCCAAGGAGCACGGCAAGACGCATGCTGACGCTTTAGGCGAGTTGTCCCGCGGCATTGACGTGGTCGATTTCGCCTGCGGGATTCCGCATCTATTGAAGGGCGAATTCAGCCGCAATGTCGGTCCTGAGATCGACAGCTGGTCAGACCGTCAGCCTCTTGGCGTGGTCGCCGGCATCACACCGTTCAATTTTCCGGCCATGGTGCCGATGTGGATGTATCCGGTCGCCATTGCCTGCGGGAACACCTTCGTACTGAAGCCGTCCGAGCGCAATCCCTCGACATCGATGCTGGTGTGGGAGCTGTTCCAGGAGGCCGGCTTTCCGCCCGGCGTGCTGAATGTCGTCCATGGCGACAGGGAAGCGGTCGACGCCATCCTCGATCATCCCGACATCAAGGCGGTGAGCTTCGTGGGATCGACCCCGGTCGCGGAGCACGTCTATGCGCGTGGCTCGGCCTCGGGCAAGCGGGTGCAGGCGCTCGGCGGCGCCAAGAATCACATGGTCGTCATGCCCGACGCAGACATGGACCAGGCCGTCGATGCGTTGATGGGCGCCGGCTTCGGCTCGGCGGGCGAGCGCTGCATGGCGATCTCTGTCGCGGTCCCGGTCGGCGAAGAGACAGCCGACCGGCTCGTCGAGGCGCTCGCGCCCAAGATCCGCATGTTGAAGGTGGGCCCCGCCACCGACCCTTGCTCAGAGATGGGGCCGGTGATCACGGCAGAGGCCAAGCGCCGTATCGAAGGCCTTATCGGACAGGGCGTGAGCGAAGGCGCCGAGCTTGTGGTCGATGGACGCGGGCTGAAGCTTCAGGGATACGAGAACGGCTTCTTCTTAGGCGGCTCGCTGTTCGACCGCGTGACCAAGGACATGACCATATATAAAGAAGAGATCTTCGGGCCGGTCTTAAGCGTGGTGCGGGCCGAGCGCTTCGACGAAGCCGCAC
>JBLMXO010000064.1:0-2586 GCA_050257815.1 Actinomycetota bacterium | reverse complement strand
GCCGGCGATTTCTCGCCGACGGCCCGCATGGCGCAGTAGAGGCTAGCGTCCGGCCGCGTCTTGAGGCTCCGACCTGATGACCTCGGCAAGCTTCATGAGCACAGGCTCGTCGGCTTCACCGGCGAGAAGATAGGAGAAGCCGTTCTCCGACCACGCCACGCTGCCGATCCCGCCATAGCGTCTGAAACTCGGCTCATCTGAGGTCGGGCTCTTCTTGGCGTAGACCGCAAGCGGCGCGCCGCGCGTGGCGAGATAGAGCAGCTGGGCGAGAGGTTCGTCACCCGCGCGCAGCATTTGCCCGCGCACGAAGCGGTAGCCTTGCGCATCAAGATTGGGAAGCTTGAGCCCGGAACCGATTGCCTGGCTAAGCTCAAGGGCAATGAGGTCGGGATTGCCCTGGCTTTCGAGCCCGATCTCCAGACTCTCGCGGCTGAGCAGTCCTTGCGCACGGGCAGCAGTCTCCTGCCACGTCGGGGCGATGCTGCCGGTGTATTCGGGGTCGGTGAGGCCAGAGGATGACCGCGTGAAATCGGGCGCGCTCAGCGGCCAGCCATAGCCGGCAATCATCAGCACGAGAGCGGCGATGAGTCCCGTGCTCGCGAGCCCGATCTTCGCCGCTCTGCTCCAGGTCACGTAGACTCCCGGCGCCAGCGGCTCCGGCACCGAGACGACGGCTTCCTCGCCGGCGAGGATCGCATCGAACGCCGCCTCGAGACGGTCATGCGCATCCCTCAGCGCTTCGACGCGCCGGGCAATGACGTCGTCCTGCGCGAGAACCTTCTCCACCGCGCTTGATTGCTTGCGGGCAAGCTGTCCGTCGACATAGGCCACGAGCAGTTCGTCGCTGAGCTCGGTCATGAGAGGTCTAGGGCATAAAGCGCGTCGATACTCGCGCTTGCTGCGGCTGTGCCTCAGCGCTCAGCCGGTCGGCGAAACCCGCGCTGATGCGGATCAACCGCGCGGCAACCGCCTCTGAGGAGATGTCGAGCACGCGGCCCGCCGCCGCGTAGTCGAACCTCTCGGCATAGACGAGGAGAAGCGTAAGCCGCTGTTGCGTCGGCAAGCTCGCGAGAAAGCCACTCGTCAGCGCATCATTCTCTTCGCCGAACAGCGCGGCGAAGTTTGCCTCGTCGATTTTCGTCTGCCTGACGGGATCGTCATACTCGGCGAGCCACCGGCGGTAGATCTCGGCGAAGGCCCACGAGTCGAGCGGCCATCCCCTTTGATAACGATGCTGCTCGGCGAGCATCAGCTGAAGCGCGCGGCGAAGAAGTGCAGTCGCTTCGCTCCGTTCGCCGACGAGAAGATCGGCGAAGCGCTTGAGGCGCGGCAGCATGGCAATGAGCCCCGGCCGAATTGAATCGTGGAATTCCTCCGCCTGCACCTGGCAGCCCCCGCGGCATTTCGAGTGAGTGCTGGCTACGCAGGAACATCCGTCGCGAATCAAAAGGATAGCATATTTGCGAGTCAGCGGACGCGGGAGGCTGGGTCACCGCACCAAAAAGCTCTTGCTTTGAGCTGTAAGCTGCCCAATCTTTGCGCAAGCACGGGGATTTTCGTCGATGTCGGTCGTGCCGCACAGGTCTGATCAGGGTGAGTCCAAGTCCGTCGAGCTCAAGCGCCCCAGTCTCAAAGACCGCGTAGCGCAAGCAAAAGCCGGGACAAAGGACGTGACGAAGAGCGCAGGCGCTTCAGGCGTCGGCGCGTGGTGGAAATCTATTGTCGGCGGTAACAAGGCGAAGACCACGGCGAATGCCGCGAATGCTGCGAAGCCCACGGCGAGTGCGGCAAATGCCGCGAAGCCCTCGGCAAATGCCGCTAAACCCGGTGCGAATGCAGCGAGCGCGGCGAATACCGCGAACGTCGCGAAGACCGGCGCGATTGCAGCGAACGCGGCGATGAGGGCGAAGGCCGCCGAACGCATCGCCCATCTCGCCGACCAAACCAAAGCGCAGACATCCCACGCCGTTGCCGCCAGCAAAGTCGGGATCGAGCGCGCCGCAAAGATCGGGCGCGAAACGGTCCTGCCCGAAATCGAGCGCACCGCCGCGGAGATCAAAGAGCGCGCGCGGCCCGAGCGCTTAAAGAAGGACTATCGCGAGTATCTCTTCCGCTTACACGAGCGCGTGCTCGACCCGTCGACCGAGCAGCTCTTCTTCAAGCCCACCATGAAGCCTATCGCGCTCAGCGGGCTCACCATTCGCGGACCAAACCGCGCGCATGGCCACGACTACCGGCCGACGCCGTGCAGCCTGTTCGAGTGGACGATCGCGGCGATCGACTACGATCTCTCGAAGCTCACCTTTGTCGACTATGGCGCGGGCAAGGGACGCGTGCTCCTGCTCGCCTCAGAGCATCCTTTCGCCGCGGTCGGCGGCATCGAGTTCGCCGAGGAGCTGCATGACGATGCGGTGATGAACATCGCGCAGTTCCCGCGCTCGCGCATGAAGTGCCGCAACGTCGAGTGCGTGCTCGAGGACGCGAGCACGCTCGGGCCGCCTGAAGGGGAGTCGGTCAATTATTTCTTCAATCCGTTTTCGCGGGAGCTGTTCGCCGAGGTGCTGCACAACCTCGTCGTCTCCTATC
>JBLMXO010000063.1:0-8099 GCA_050257815.1 Actinomycetota bacterium | reverse complement strand
GGGAAGCTTTCCAAATTGCTGGTGAACACCCGTGACCCGCAATTCGGACAAAAGTTGCGGTCGAGCCCTTTGCCGGAGTCGGCGATGTAGTGAAACGCCTTCGGCGTCCCGCTGAGCAAAGTGAAATCGTCCTCGGGCACGCCGAAGAACGTAGTCGCCTCTCCGCCCGACGCTCTCTTGCAGTCCAGGCAATGGCAGGTGGCGATAAAGTGCGGGGCGGTATCGAACGCGAATGTCACCGCGCCGCAGGCGCACCGGCCTGTATATTTCTTGGTCATGCCGGCTCCATTCCATGCTTGGTTTTGGCGGGGACGCTCAGCGTAATCGGCTCTAAGGTTCATGGACAAGCGCTTTTCGGAGCTCGGCATGTTCTTCCGAGGAAGCAGGTGGCCGCAATAAATTCCCTACAGTGCAGCGTCGAGCGCCTTCGCCGGGAGGACTTGCCTCTCGGGACGATGGCGCTTGCGCGGTATCTGATCGGGAAGACGCTGGTCCACGAGCTTCCGGCGGCGAGGCTGAGCGGAGTGATCGTCGAGACTGAGGCGTATCCGCCCGGCGATGCCGCGGGCCACGCCTTCCGCGGCAAGACGCGAGGCAATCAGACTTTGTTTCTCGGCCGCGGCTATTGCTACGTCTATTTCACCTATGGCTCTTCGTTCATGGTGAACGTCACCAGCGAGGAACCAGGCGTCGGCGCGGGCGTGCTCTTGCGTGCCTTGGAACCTCTCGACGGCATCGAGATCATGCAGCGCTTCCGCAAGACGACGCGTCCTCGCGATATAGCGCGTGGCCCTGGACGCCTCGCCCAAGCCATGCGGATCGACAAGCGCTATGACGGAATGGATCTATGTGCCGGGGAAGCTCTGTGGCTCGGCACGGCCGCACGGCGCACAGGTCCAATCGGTAGCAGCGCCCGCATCGGCATCACCCGGGAGGTCGATCGCAAGCGTCGGTTTTTCGAGCGCGGCAATCCCTTTGTCAGCGGACCGAAATCGCTCTCCAGCGCATGAGAGAAGCGTTGGCTGACTTGCTTGCTGCCTATCTCAAATAGAGGCTACCCGTTGCGCAGGCGGTCGAGCAGCGCTTCGTCGGGATAGCCGTCAGGGGGAAGTCCGTATTTGACCTGCATGGCGCGGACCGCATCGCGCGTGGAGGCCCCGACCACGCCGTCGATCTTGCCGACGTCGAAGCCGCGCCTGGCGAGAAGCTGCTGCAGCTCTTTCATCTCAGGCAGGCTTAAGGTCTCGACCGGAGCGTTGCCTTGGCTGAGCGGCGGCGCTCCGGCAAGGCGCGAGGCGTAATAGGCGGCGGTCGTCGAATAGACGAGGCTCTTGTTCCACTCGAGATAGACGTCGAAATTGGGATAGGTGAGGAACGCGGGGCCGTTGCGCCCCATGGGCAGATGCAAGCCCACCTGCACGTTGTCGGCGGGGATCGGCTTGCCGCTCGGATAGGTCACGCCGTGCTGTGCCCAGAATGCGCGCGGCTTCTTGATGGTGACGTCGGCCTGATCCCACGGAAGATTGGCCGGCACGCGCACTTCCTCGATCCATGGCTGATTGGGCTGCCAGCCGAGACCGCTGAGATAGTTCGCCGCCGAAGCGAGAGCGTCGGGCGTATCGCTGATCAGATTGCGCACGCCGTCGCCGTCGAAATCGACGGCATATTTGTAATAGACGGTCGGCACGAATTGGAACTGGCCGACCTCACCGGCCCAAGGGCCGTGCATCTCTCCGGGCGTAAGATCGCCGCGTTGGATGACACGAAGCGCATCCATCAACTGCTCTCTGAACTCGTCGGGACGCCGGCAATCAAAAGCAAGCGTGGCAAGCGACCGGAGCGTGTTCATGTTGCCCATGACCTTGCCGAAATCGGTTTCGAGTCCCCAAAAACCGACCAGCACGGGACCAGGCACGCCGTATTGCTGCTGGATTCTGGCGAAGGTGCCCGCGTTCTTCTTGAGCAAAGACGATCCCACGCTCAAACGGTTGCCGTTGACCATGCGGCCCGAGAACTGGAGGAAGCTCTGCGCGAACACGGCCTGACCGCGATCCTTGGCAATAACGGCGGGATCGTAGGTGAGGCCGTCGAGCGCCTCCGAGACGACTTGCGGCGAGATGCCTTGCGCAATCGCCTCCTGCTTGAAGCTCTGCAGCCAGGCGGGGAAAGTGGCTGGACTCGCACACCCGGCTGCAAAGGCGCTCGGACTGAGGCCGGCGGGCGCCAAGATGAGCGCGGCGGCGAGACCAAAGATCGAGGTGACGGCCGAGGCGGAGGTAGAGAAGACGGCGAGATAGGATGGCTTGCGCATAGTCTCACTGTGCCGATGGCTGACGGTCAGTCAAGGAAAAGGACCTAAATTCGCGGTCAGGATTCGGAAATCTGCTCGAAAGGAAGCTTCGCGGGAAGGACGGACAAGATGAGCACTGGAATTGGCCCAAGTAAGGCAGCGGCCCACATCCACCCCACGCGTGACCGGCCTTTGCGCAGCGCCAAGGCTTGCGCCGCATAGACCGCAACGAAGGTGATGCCGAGCGCAATCAGGGAGACAGAGTCCTCCATCCGAGGTCTAAGGATCTCCCTTCTGATAGGTCGCCATGAGCTCGGCCTTGCCCAGCACGTGACCCTCCATGGCCGCCTCGAGCCCCGCTTTATTGAACGCCTTCTCGGGAAGCGTCGTGTCGAGCGCATAGAGCTTGAGAAAATAGCGGTGCCGCCCGATCGGCGGGCATGGACCGCCGTAAGAGTTGTGCTGGAAATCATTCACGCCCTGTACCGCGCCTGCCGGCAGCCCAGCCGCTGACGCATTCTCAGCAAGCCCCTTCGCCTCGGGCGGCAGGTTGAACACGACCCAATGCACCCAGACACGCTTCGGTGCCTTCGGGTCGGGCGCATCCGGATCGTCGATGATGAGCGCCAGCGACTTGGTGCCTTTCGGCGCGCCCTCGAAAGACAGTGGCGGAGAGATGTCGTCGCCTTCGCAGGTATAGGTCGAGGGAATTTTGCCGCCCTGCTTGAAGGCTGGAGAAGTGAGCGTGAGAGCCATCGCGGTATCCGCAGCGTCAACGAGCAGGATGTCAGCGCCGAGCACGAGCGAGCCGAGCAGAAGCAGGCGAGCAAAGGCCCTTTCCCATCGCCAACACTTTTGCCGCGCCCGCCAGCATCGCATCGAGGCGCTTGCCGGCAAGTCTAGTCGGTGTGGGGCGGCAACGCGCCGAGCCTGAGCCGCTCCATGAGCGCATCGATGCGCCTAGAGGCCTCCCGCTTGGTCAGGCCTTGCCTATAGGCTCCGGGCTCGTGCGCTTCATTGGCAAGCGACTGAAGGTAAGCGGCTTGTGCGCCGGTCATTGGCTCGCGTCCGGTGAATTCACCCGCTGAGAGCTGCTGACTCTCTTGCGGCTCCTGAGTCTTCTTCTGCGTCATCGCAGTCGACCTTGAGGTCCTCTCCTTGCGTTCCTCGGAATTCTGTATTCGACACTCTGACAATAAATACTGAAAACGGCAAGGATTGGGCACGATTTGACCGAGGATTGAGCAGCTTTGGCACTCGCTCACAAAGCGGGCGATTGCCCGTCACGTGTAGTGTCTTGACCTGGATCAAGTTCCGCTGACGGGCTTCACCAGAGCCGACATCGATTCTGCTTTGTTGCGAAGCGGAAACCGTGCGTCGGTTTCTTTTGCGGTTGCGAAGAAACGGCCGAAGGGCTTTTCCCAGCTCGCCTAGGTAAACCTTAACAAAAGAAAAAAGTGAGCTGCCGCGACATCGCCCATCAATGACCCTTGCTGAGCCCATTTTTTGCCTTCTTGCGCCGTAGCTTACCGCACTGCACCAACGAGTGCGGCCGGCTCGAATCGTCGTCGGCCTCCTAACCTCCCAAACAATCGAATAAGGAGCACTGAACGCATGTTTTCAATGCGAGCCAAGATAATTAGCGTGGGGCTTCTCGGCACAGCTGCGATGCTTCCTCTCGATTTCGCGAAGGCGGATCAGGTCGGGCATGCCTCCTGGTACTCGCTGCCAGCCAACACTACGGCAAGCGGCGAGCGGATGGACCCGAACGAGCTCACGGCGGCTCATCGTTCGCTGCCGTTCGGGACGAAGGTCCTGGTGGAGAATTTGACCAATGGGCGCTCGGTGATCGTGCGAATCAACGACCGCGGACCATTCATCGGGGGACGAATCATCGATCTTTCCAAGGCGGCGGCTGAAACCATTGGCATGCTTGGCGCCGGCACGGCGCAAGTCCGCATCAGCACCACGGCACCGGATGGCGGCAGCGCGCTTGCGGCCTTGGGCGAAGCGACCGCGAAAGCCAAGAAGGGCGTGGAGCTTGCGGCCAAGGAGAGCGCGGCGGCCGAGCCGCATCACGCGCTCAGGACGGCGACCTCGGCGCGGCTGATCGCAGCCATGAACCGCTATGGCAAAGCTGCCTCTTCGACGCCCGTCGCCTCGCTGGCGCCGGTGAAATCGAGGACGCGCGTCGCTTACGCATCCACCAAAACCCGGAAGGCCAACGCCGGTCACAGCTATCAGACCAGAGTTGCGGTCGCGTGGGAGCCGCCGCGATACTCCAAGAAGACGGCGCGTGCCCTGGCAAAGAGCTCTCGCGCGACGCAAGTTGCCATGGCCTACTCTTACAAGCCCCTTCCGCGCGGTTCCGCGCACGCACGCGGGCGCATCGTGGTGGCCTCTGCCCACCCCTATGCGATCTTCGCCCGCGCTCCGGGCTTCATGGATCCGTCAGCGTCCTGATCGCTGACCCTCAAATTTGATATATCGGAGTGGCGCTCTCGGCCGGTGTTTGCTGGGGCCTGAAGCTGCTCAATTTCAAGTGTCCCTCGTGGACACGCCCGGTTCGCTCCGCGGCGGGAGATAGACTGACGCCGGGCAGAAGCAGCCCGGCGTTCTTGTTATTGAGGCACGCCTGCCTCCCGGTGCCGGAAAGGCGACTTTTTCTCCGCTCGCTTGCAAGAACCGTGTCTCGGCAGCATTGCCGAGGCTTGCGTCACAACATCGCGTGCCGCGAGGTCTTTAGGGCAAGTACTGGAAATCGCTGCAAAACGTCAAAAGCGTCATCACCAGGTAACATTCAAGCGTTGCATGGAAGCGCTAGGCAGAAAATGGCGGAAATAGCATAGTCCGCCCGGCGGAAAGACTCCGCCAACTCACTCAACAGGGGAACACGATGGTCAAGAAATTCCTGATTGCCGGGGCCGCGCTTGCTGCGATTGCCGCCTATACGGTCACGACGCAGCCGGTCGAGGCCGGAAGTTGTGTTGTCGCCACGGGCAAAGGCCGCGGCCTGAATGACGCCAAAGCCACAGACAGGTCGATGAAGCACCTGAAGCACGTGATCAACCACTGGGCGCACAAGAACAAGGACAAGGTAGTGAAGGAGGGCAAGATCCACACGACCTGTGCCAAGAAGGGCGCTCTGACCGTTTGCAAGAGCTCAGCCAAAGTCTGCGGCTAGCCGAAGCCTATATGAAACTTGCGGAGGCGCGGCTGATGTTCTGGTAACCCGAATCGATCACAGTGAGCGGTGAGCCGAGGAACGATTCGAAACCGTTCGCCTCTGACTGGATTGTTTAGGTGAGCCATGCATCCCGCCCTTCGCAAGCTTCTTCCCGTCGCTGCCGTCCTTTCAGCTGCGGTCGTTTTCGTCGTGGCTGGTGAAGTGTGCGCCAAGCAGCGGAACAGCGGCGCGCTCCGGCTTCCCGGCCATCCCGTAGCTGTGACCCGGCTTGGCGTAGGCGGCTACTCGATGACCTTGAGCGACGTTTGGGGTCCAGCCAAGATGCCCCCCTGCTCCCAAGGACTTCGGACCGCATTTTGATTTTCCGCCTGAGCCTCTGGAAGGCGGAGTTTCGCACGATCCGTACCCGAATTAATCATCTTGCACGCATGATCTCGGCGAGAACGCGAGGCACATGGGTCTTGCGTTTGGCCCGTTCGCGCCCCTAGAGTGAGGCGTTTTGCGGGCAGACTGCGAACCCGGGTGGAGAATTGGACGCGTACGCTCGTTGGGAGGAGACGCGATTTCTTTCCCCGATTTCTGGACTCGCCTGAAGTCCCGCGTGCCCTTCGCATGCGGATAAATTGGAAGGGGGAAAGGAGCGTCCCATGCGTCAGACCGGAACGGTCAAGTTCTTCAATCACTCCCGGGGGTTCGGCTTCATCACGCCGGACGATGGTGGCAAAGACGTGTTTTTGCACATCTCGGCCTTGCAGCGCTCGGGCCTTCCCGCGCTGGATGAAGGCGCGCGGGTATCATTCGAAACCGAGCCAGATCGCCGTGGTAAGGGTCCACAAGCCATCAACGTGCAACTCGGCGAATAGCTCTCCCCGAAATCCGAATCCTTATCTCATCCACCCCGATGGCGGTGTCGTAAGACGCTGCTGTCGGCGGTCGGATACTTTGTTGCGCGCATGGCTCGACGGCCATGTCGTCCGTGGGGACTCATGACGACGGAGAAGTTGCAAGCTGATGAGCCGATTCTTGCGCGCACGCTGAAGCGGCTCGCTCAGGAAGAGACTGCTTCGCTCGAGCGGCTGTTCCACCTGCTCTCCATCCCGAGCATCTCGACCGACGCTGCCCATCACGAGGCCTGCGTCGAGGCCGCCGAATGGTGCGCCAACTCCTTGCGCGAGATCGGCTTCGAGGCGCGCATCGAACCCACTCTCGGCAAGCCGATGGTGGTGGCCCATTGGCGGGCAAAAGAGCACAGCGGACGCCGGCACGTCTTGTTTTATGGTCATTACGATGTCCAGCCCGCGGATCCGCTGGAGGAATGGGATGCGCCACCTTTCTCGCCCCGCCTCGTCGAGGATTCGCGCCATGGCATGATGATCGTCGCGCGCGGTGCGTCCGACGACAAAGGCCAGGTGATGACCTTTATCGAGGCCTGCCGCGCGTGGCTCGCCGAGCATGGCTCCTTACCCGTCGATGTCAGCATGCTCCTCGAGGGCGAAGAAGAGTCGGGAAGCCCGAGCCTCGCACCCTTCCTTGCCGCCCACGGCGAGGAGCTCAAGGCCGACCTCGCACTCGTCTGCGACACCGGACAATGGAATGAGGACACGCCGGCGATAACGGCCTTCCTGCGCGGACTTGCCTTCTCCGAGATCACGTTCACCGGGCCTTCGCGGGATCTTCATTCGGGCCTCTATGGTGGCCCGGCGCGCAATCCGCTGCATGCGCTCGCGACGATCCTCTCCGAATTGCACGACGGAGAAGGCCGCGTCGCCATTCCCGGCTTCTACGACAAAGTCCGTCAGCCGTCGGCGAGCGAGATCGCCGCCTGGCGCACGCTCGGCTTCGACAGCGCAAGCTTCCTCGGCGGGGTCGGCTTGAGCGAGCCAGCGGGCGAAGCAGATTTCAGCATTCTTGAGCAGCTCTGGTCGCGGCCGACGGCAGAGGTCAACGGCATTCATGGCGGCTATGGCGGCCCCGGCAGCAAGACAGTGATCCCCTCGCAAGCCGTCGCCAAGCTCTCGTTCCGGCTCGTGCCGGGACAAGAGCCGGGGAAAATCATCGACGGCTGGCATCGCTTCGTGGAGACACGCTTGCCGCCGGACGCGAGCGCCACCTTCTCAGGTGAAGGCGGTTCTCCCGCCGTCGGCTTCGATACGAGCGCGCCCGCGTTCCAGGCGGCCTCCAGGGCGCTGCAAGCGGAATGGGGCAAGGCGCCGGTTATGATCGGCTGCGGCGCCTCGATCCCTATCGTTGAATCGTTTCGCTCGCGGCTCGGCATGGACGTGCTCCTGATCGGCTTCGCTCTCGACGACGATCGTATCCATGCGCCGAACGAGAAGTACAATCTGACAAGCTTCACCAAGGGAGCGCGCAGTTGGGCGCGCATCCTCGCCGAGCTCGGTGCGATGCATGACCCGACCACGCGCTAGCCTCGTAGTTGCTCTCGCTCTCGCTGTTCTTGCCGGAAGCGATGCCCATGGCTACGTGCGCAGCAAGCCCGGAGAGTTCGACTATTACGCGCTCGTGCTCGGCTGGGCGCCCACCTATTGCCGGGGCGAAGGCAAGCTGCGCCATGATGCGGAATGCGACGCCCATGTTCCGCATGCTTTCGTGCTGCACGGGCTC
>JBLMXO010000062.1:0-2579 GCA_050257815.1 Actinomycetota bacterium | reverse complement strand
GATGGAAGCGGCCTATTCCAATGTCGAATGAGGTGCCGTTCGGGGTCTATGTGCATTGGCCGTTCTGCAAGGCCAAATGCCCCTATTGCGACTTCAACTCCCATGTCCGCCACGGCGGCATTGACGAGAAGAGATTCCTGGCCGGCTACTTGAAGGAGCTCGATCACTTCGCATCGCGCGCCCCGCGGCGGCAGGTGTCGAGCGTCTTCGCCGGCGGCGGCACGCCATCGCTGATGGCGCCTGGCATGGTCGCCGCCCTCATCGAAGCGATCGCCGCGCGTTGGCAGTTGGCTCCAGATGCCGAGATCACGCTCGAAGCCAATCCGACATCCGTCGAAGCCGAGAACTTTGCCGGCTATCGCGCCGCCGGCGTCAATCGCCTCTCGCTTGGAATTCAGGCGCTTGATGATCAGAGCCTCAAGGCACTCGGCCGCATGCACACGGCAGAGGAGGCACTTGCCGCGCTCTCACTCGCCAAGCGCCATTTCGATCGCGTCTCCTTCGACCTAATCTATGCGCGCGAGGGGCAGACGGCGCGGGCGTGGCGCGAGGAGCTGGTGCGTACACTCGATCACGCTGCCGACCATCTCTCGCTCTATCAACTGACCATCGAGGACGGCACGCCGTTCGCCGCGCGCCATGCAGCAGGCTCTTTGCGCATTCCGGATAGTGAACAGGCAAAAGAACTGTACCTCCTCACCCAGGAGTTATGCGAGGCGGCGGGCTTGCCGGCTTACGAAATCTCGAACCACGCGCGGAAGGGCTCGGAGTCGCGGCACAACCTGCTCTATTGGCAGGGGCATGACTATGTCGGCATCGGCGCCGGCGCACACGCCCGCATCACGGCCGACGGCGTGAAGCGCGCGCTCTCCACGACCAAATCGCCGGAGGCCTGGCTTGCACAGGTCGAAACGCGCGGCCACGGGATCGTGAGCGACGAGGTTCTGAGCGCTGAGGATGCGGGCGAAGAATATTTGCTGATGGGACTACGCCTCGCCGAAGGGATTGACCTCGCCCGACTAACGGCCATCGGCGGGCGCATATTGGACGAAGATCGTCTCGCGGCTCTCGAAAGTGACAAGCTCATCGCGCGCGACGGTTCGCGCCTCGCGGCGACGCCGGAAGGCCGACTCGTGCTGAACCGGCTGATCCTCGAGCTCGCGGCTTAATAACTCGACGCGGTGGTGAAGGAATTCGGCGCTGGATCGATCACCACCGCTCCGCCGTCATGAACTTCGAGGATGGCAAGCCCCCGCTCGCAGGTGCCGTCGGGAAGCAGCCGGAACAGGCCATCGACGCCGGCAAAGCCGCTCGACCGCGTGAGCTGGGCCGCTGAATAGCGCTGGCCCGGCGCGCCTTGCGACAGCGATACGGCAAGGCTCACCGCATCATAGGCGAGGCTCGCAAGCCGTGGCGGCGCGGCGCCGTACGTCTTGGCGTAGCGCTGGGTGAAGTTGGCCCAGCCTTTAGGATCGGGCGCAGGATACCAGCCTCCGATCAGCGCTTTCTCCGCTCCGACATTGGGATAGTCCCACTGCCCAGTACCGAGGAGCTGCACGCGCGAAGAGGAGAGGTCGTTGGCGGTGAGAAGCGAGGCGAGAGACGGCAGATCCTCACGGCCCGCGGGAATGAACAGCGCATCAATCCGTTGACCACCTTTGATCGCATTTGCCACCTGGCGGACGGGGGCAATCATGCCGCTCGCGTCGCCCGCCGGGAAGGGCGCATTGATCGCGATTTGCCCGCCACCTGCCGACACCGCTCGACCGAACGAGGCTTCGGCGATGCGGCCATAGGGCGATTGCGGCACCAGCTCGGCGAAACTGCGCTTCCCGCGTGCTTCCGCGAAGGAGACGATGCGCGCCACGTCGCGCCCAGCGAGGAAGCTCAAGAGATAGACGCCCCCGCCAGCGACATTCTCGTCGCTCGAAAAGGCGATGACCGGGACATTCGCCTGGCGCGCGACCGGCGCCACGGCCTGGACCTCCTGGGCGAAGAGCGGGCCCAAGATCAGCTCGGCGCCGTCGCGGATCGCGCTCTCGGCGGCGGCGCGCGCGCCTCCCGGCGTGCCTTGAGTGTCCTTCGGCACGAGCACGATGTTCGGATTGTCGAAGTCAAACAGTGCAAGCTCGGCGGCTTGCTTCAGCGCCTTGGCGACGCCTTGCGTCGATCCTCCGGCGCCGATCGGCAGCAGAAGCGCCACCTTCACCGCGCCCGCCGAGCCGGTGATGCTGGGGCCTGACGGAAGTCCGACGCTACCGCCGCCGCAGCCCGAGAGTATCGCCACGAGCGTCACTACGGACACTGGCCGGATAGCGCGGAGCCAGCGTCCGATGCCGAATAGAGCCTGCATAGTCCCTTCTGCTCCAGGCCGGGGCGAGGCTCTGCTCTAGGCTCGGCCCCCTGAGCTTGCGGTGGCAACGATTCTTTGGGAATCGACGGCCGGAAGCAGCTTCGCCCCGGCCGAACCTTGCCCGCAACTATGTCCCAAACGTGATGGACGAAGCGCAACTATATCACGTAACGTTTTTCCGCCTAAAGCGGGCGTCACATCGTGCGGCAGGAGCATGACGAGGAGC
>JBLMXO010000061.1:0-3013 GCA_050257815.1 Actinomycetota bacterium | reverse complement strand
CGCGCGCGGCGAAACTCCTGACCGCGTCCTCATCCTCGACAAGCAGCACGGTCCCGCGCCCGGTCAGATCTTTCGGCTTCTCGATCCGCCGCTCGATCTTCGCCTGCTCGACCTCATGCGCACTCTCGACGTAACGCGGCAGGTAGACACGCATGGTTGTGCCCCTGCCCTCCTCACTCTCAGCAAAGATGTAGCCGCCGGTCTGCTTGATGATGCCGTAGACGGTGGACAGGCCAAGCCCGGTGCCACGCCCGATCTCCTTGGTCGAGAAGAAGGGTTCGAAGATCTTCTGCATAACCTCTGGCGCCATGCCGGTGCCAGTATCGCTCACCTCGATGAGCACATATTCGACCGGCGGGATGTGACGCGAGCCGAGCCCACGCGACTGCGCCTCGTCGATATTGGCAGTGCGGATGAGGAGCTTGCCGCCGTCGGGCATGGCGTCGCGCGCATTGACGGCGAGATTGACGATGACCTGCTCGAATTGATGGAGGTCAGCCTTGACCGGCCAAAGGTCGCGGCCAGGCTCGAGCTTGAGCTCGATATTCTCGCCGAGCAGGCGGCTGAGCAGGATCGAGAGCTCGGACAGGACATCGCCAAGCTGAAGCACGTGCGGCCGCAAAGTCTGCTGGCGCGAGAAGGCAAGCAGCTGGCGCACGAGCCCCGCGGCGCGATTGGCGTTCTGCTTGATGTTCATGATGTCCTGGAAGGCAGGATCAGTCGGGCGGTGGTTCATCAGCAAGAAGTCGGAGAAGCCGATGATGGCGGTCAGCATGTTGTTGAAGTCATGCGCGATGCCGCCGGCGAGCTGACCGACGGCCTGCATCTTCTGGCTCTGCGCGATCTGCATCTCGAGCGCACGCTGCTCGGTCGTATCGATGGCGTAGGCGATCACCATTTCGCTCTCGCCTTCGGCCTGTTCGATGGGGCTCAAATAGATCCTGCCGCTTCGCTCGCCGCCGCTGCCGGCGAAGGTAAATTCGACGGGATCGATCAGGCCTTGGCGGTCGAGCGCCGCTTCAAGCGCGCGGCGAATGGCATATTGGCCTTCGGGCTCGACCAGGCTCTCGAGCTTCACCTTACGGCTGGCATCAGAGGCAGCGTCGCCGAACAGGCGCACGAAGGCGGCATTGGTTGCACCGATCACGCCTTGCACATCAACCGTGGCGATGGCGATCGGGGACGAGCGGAACAGTCGCGCGAATCTGAGTTCGGCGGCACCGGCCTCCTCAGCCTCGCCTGGTTCCCGGGCGAGCACGAGTGAATGGGCAAGAGCGCCGGAGCCGCCGCGCGGCAGGCGATGCAGAATGCGCACCGGCAAGCTCGTCCCGTCGGCCTTGACCAGGTCGATGTCGAAGCGGCGCGTCGCGCCCTGTCCGTTACCGCGTCCAGCGCGCGAGATCAGCGCTGCGCCGTCCTGCGACATGATCTGAGCGAGCTTGAGCGGGCGGTTGGCGACCTCTGAGAGGTCGAGCCCGAGCCACTGCGCGAGGGTTGCGTTGAGATATTCGATATTGCCATCAACATCGGCGGTGAAGAAGCCGGCGGGCGCGCTGTCGAGATTGGCGATGGCCGCCTGCACCTTGGCGAAGCTTGCCTCCTCACGCGCGCGGTCCTGGGTGACTTCATCGACCTGCCATACGGTGAGCGCCCCCTTGCGCCCAGAGCGCGGGTCGGGCGGCATGGGCTGGACCGAGATGCGGAACCAACGCGGCGTGATCGAGGCGTCTTCTTCCCCCTCACCCGTTGGCGGAAGGCGGAATTCTTCCTTAAGAGCGCGGCCCTGCTGAGCAGCGCGGGCAAGACGAAAGATCGTGTCGGCAAGATGGGGGTTGCCACCAAAGGCCCGATCAGGCGAAGGCACTGCCGCCTCGGGGTCGAGACCGAGCAGCGAGCGATAGGCCCCGTTCGCATAGAGTACGCGGCCCGAACTGTCGGCGATCAGGGCGCCTTGCGGCAGATTGTCGACGAAGGCCTTGGTGATGTCGTTTCGCGCGTGGCGCTGCCCGAAATAGAGGATGCCGACGGCGCCGGCGAAGAGGCAGAACACGCCGATGACGGCAAGACCTGCCAGGATCGCCAGCACGAAGGGCTCGGCGATATCGCGCGAGACCATGGCGAGCCCCACCGCTGCGATCGCCAAAGCAAGGGCAAGAAGGATCACGAGCCCTACGCTGCCGTCCCGCGAGGGGATGTCCGCTGCTGGCTCTGAATAGCGCATCGGCGCGTCGATATCGCTCATGTGGCGGAAAATACCCGATTCGAATCGTCTTCGCCGGACATTGTCATGGAAACGCAAACAGGCACATGCGTCGCAAGGACTCTCCTGATTCTTTCCCTATTGGCGTGGTTAATGAGCTGTTAGCCCTCGAGAGGTAGGAACCATTGGCCATGACTTTCGACACTCTCATCCTCGCCGTGGCTGCCGGTCTGTTCGTCGTGGCTCTCGTCGCGCTCACCGCGTGGGCCTTCAAGACGTTTTTCCCGGGTCGCAACGGCCAGAGCTTCACGCGCCGCGAGAAACGGCTCGGCGTGGTCGAGACGGCAAGTATCGATCAGAAGCGCAAGCTCCTGCTCGTCAGGCGCGACGATATCGAGCATCTCATCATCATTGGCGGCCCGGTCGACATGGTAGTCGAGACCGGCATCAAGGGGCGCCCGCATCTCGAGCCGCCGCTCGAGGACGTCATCATCGCCCGCACCGAGACCCGGCCTGCCCCAGATTTCAGCCAAAAATAGTCGATAGGTGGCCGCTCATTTCGATTGACTGTGGCGCATTTGCCACAGGCAGTTTCACTTGTCCGCAGGCCGCGATTGGGGTAAACAAATGCTTCGAGCTTACGGCGGCCCTTCGGGGCGGGTGGTTGAGGCGACGCCGGTACTTTCGACCGCTAATGCCGTAAGAGCGCCGGCAGTTCCCTGCTAATGGTCCGACACGGACCGGCTCCGGCCGGTCATGTCAGTCCCCCAAACCTCTCCACTCCCCGCCCTCCAGCGGGGAGTTTTTTTATGC
>JBLMXO010000060.1:0-6602 GCA_050257815.1 Actinomycetota bacterium | reverse complement strand
GCACGCTTCGCTCGCGACTGGCGATGCTCGGCGCGGCGTTAAGCGGCCAGAAAGAGAGAGCGGAGACACTCGCGGGCGACGCGATGGCGAGGCTCGATGCGTGGAGCAAGTCGGCGGGCGTGTCGTGGGCGGAAACCCGGCGCCAGGCCGAACAATTCCTCGACAACTTCACGGCTTGGTTGCGCAGCCAAACCCCGTCCGACGAGACATCAGAAATTCCTGTTTGATGCTGTTCAGTGAGGCGAAACATGCAAGACGAAACCCCCTCCCAATTCAATCAGCCGACGACCGACACGACGACCAAGAGACAAGCCGACAAAGAATGGTCCGAATTGCAGAATGATCTCGACATGCTCGGACGCCAACTTGCTGAGCTCAGCACCCATACGGCGCAGCTTGGCGAGCACTTCCTGTCGAGTTTGCAGGCGCGTTTCCAGGACGTGAAGTCGCAGGCCGACACCTACAAGAAGGTGACAGAGCAACAGCTCGAGGAGATGCGCGAGACGGCGACGAGCCAGGCCGAGCGCACCTTAAGCGATATGCGGGCACGTTCGACCGAGGCCGCCAAGCAAGTGTGGGAGCGCTCGGAGCCCCTGCGCCAGGGCGCTCGCGACGTGGGCGAAGGCATGGCGCGCGCCTGGTCAGAGATCAGAGCGTCACTTGGCAAGGCCGCTGGCCGGCTCAACGCCGAGCAGTCCGCGGCGAACGGTCCGGCGCAGAGCGAAGATCGCCGCGACACGAACTAGATATTTGGATCAGCTGTTTTCCGCGATGGCCGGGTGCGTCCCGGCCATTTGCATTTAGTGGCCGGCTGACGCCTGGTCCAACTCGCGCACGCTTTCCTCGCGCCGCGCTGGCTCAAGCAACTCGGCACGGACGAGACCGCGCACCGAATTGCCGAGATAGATGCGGTCGGCGGCGAGCAGGTCCTGCGGGGTCAAAATCGCTTCGCTCGCCGCCGCGCGCGGGAGGTCAAGCAACTCGTCGCGCAAAGTGCCGGGAAGAAGCCCGCAAGTGAGAGCCGGGGTGAACAGGCGCCCGTCGATCTCGATGAAGAGATTGGTGCGCGTGCCTTCGGTAAGCTCGCCCTTCTTGTTGAGGAACACGACCTCGTCGCAGCCGGTCAACGCCTTCTGCCGCTCGATCTCGCGGTCGTAGAACTGCCGCCGCGTCGTCTTGTGATAGAAAAACGGGTCCTTCTCATCGAGACGCTGATCGGAAATTACGAAGCGCCAGATTGTGCCCTTGGTAGGGAGCTCGATCGGGGTCGAGGTGACGGTGACCGTGCCGTCCTCGGCCAGCAGCAGCCGCACCATGGCGACCGGCGCCTCGACGCGCGCCGCTTCCGTCTCCAATGCGGCAAGAACCGCGTCGCGGGAGAAGGGATAGCCGAAATAGGCGGCGGAGGATTGCAGTCTCGCAAGATGCCGATCCAAGAGATGGAAGCCGCTGCCCCGCTCGTAGCGGATCGTTTCGATCAGGGAGAACGGCGCGTCCGGCCTGGTCAGGAACTGGGCCTTCAGCAGGCACTCCTCGAACTCGGCGTCGGCCTTGGAGTCGGCGACGATGCCGCTGCCGATGCCCATCTCGCCGCGTTTCTTGTCGAGCACCACGGTGCGGATGGAGACATTGAACTGCGCATCGCCTGACGGCGCGATGTGGCCGATGGCGCCGGTATAGACGCCGCGCGGTTCGGTCTCCAATTCACGGATGATCTCCATGGCGCGGACCTTGGGCGCTCCCGTCACCGAGCCGCACGGGAACAGCGCGCGGAGCATATCCTTGAGACCCATGTCCGATCTGAGCTCGGCTGAGATGCCTGATGTCATCTGATGCACCGAGCGGTAGGTCTCGACGGTGAAGAGATCGGTCACCTCGACCGAGCCGATCTTGGCCACGCGGCCGAGATCGTTGCGCAGGAGATCGACGATCATCAGATTCTCAGCGCGCTGCTTCTCGTCCATGGCAAGCCAGGTCTTGAGGCGGGCATCTTCGCGCGGTGTTCGGCCGCGCGGCGCCGTGCCCTTCATTGGGCGCGTCGACATGTGCTTGGCTTCGCGGCGGAAGAAAAGCTCAGGCGACAGCGAGAGGACATCGTGATCGCCGGTATGGATGAGCGCGCCGTAGGCGACGCGCTGCTTGCGTCTCAGCGCCGCGTAAAGCGCGACCGGATCTCCCTCGAAGGCGAAGCGATATTTGAATGTGAGATTGATCTGATAAACATCGCCGGCCGAGATGTAGTCCTCGACCCTGTCGAAGGCCGGGAAATATTGCTCGCGCGTCCACGACAGAGTGAGATCCGAGATCTTCGCGCGCTCCGTGCCGCCATGTGAATCGAGCCAACCGCGGGTCGCGGCATCGTCGAGCGGTTGCGGTGCGCGGAAGAGACCGATCCAAAACAGCGGCACGCGCCGATCGGCCGGAAGCAGGTCCTTGAGCTTAGGCTCGAGGCAATAGCCAAGCTCGTAGGAGAAGAAGCCGGCCGCATGCAGCCCGCGCGCAAGACCTGCGGAGACTTCATCGAGCGCCGCCTCGACCTCCTCGGGCGAAGAGGCGGAGATCACGCGCTCGGGCTCGGTATAGAGCAGGCTCCTGCCGCCCGGCGTCAGGCTATCGTCGAGAAGCACATAAGGCGAAGCGGTCATCTTGAGAACCAATCGAACCACATCCGCTCGGGTTCAGAGCATAGCCCATATGGGAGCTCAAGGTGTGAACGGCGAGAGCTTTTGACGGAATAAGCCTCAGGCGATGATCAGCATCTCGCCTTTGCCGAGAGCGGCCTGATCGCCCATCAACCGTCGCGCGCGATTGCCGAGCTTGATCGACTTTCCCGTCTGGCGCAGCCAACGCTCGAGTAGCCTGAGATAATCGAACTCCATCACCCCGCAATCGCCGAAGGTCGGCAACAGCTCCTTGGGCTCCTTGAGCAGAATCAGGCTGCCACGGCGAAGGCCGAAGCCGGCAAAGCGTCCGACCTTGCGTTTGACGAGGATGGTGCCCGCGATCATGCGCCCGCCGAGATAATCGCCCGCATCGCCATTGACGATGATAAGCCCGCGGCGCATGCGCTCGCCGAGGAGAGGGCCGGCATTGCCCCCGATGGTGAGGAGGCCGCCCCGCATGCCGAGCGTTTCGCCGACGAGGATGCCGCCAGCCCGTTCGCCCACGTCGCCATCGATGGCAAGTGTGCCTCCAGCCATGCTGGCCCCAGCATAGACGCCGGCGTTGCCCTTCACCTCGATCTTGCCGCTCTTCATGCCGGCGCCGAGATAGGCGCCCGCATCGTCCTCGATAATGATCGCGCCCTCTTTCAAGTCGGCACCGATCTTGTCGCAGCGCGCATCAGTGCCGGCAAAGCCGATCGTCTCGGCATCCTTGCCCTTCACCTTGAAACAGTCGCCAACGGTGAGCTTGTCGCGCGTGGTGCCGACGACGAGCGCCTCGATCTCCTTCGCCTTGAGGTCCTTGAGCTTAGCGGGGATGAGCGGCGACAGGTCGAGCCGCTGGTCGGGCTTCCCCTTGAGCTCGAAGACAAGAGCACCCATCAGATGAGATCCTTGAGATGGAAGTGATGCGGCCCGAGATTGCCGCCGTAATTGCCGGCGGTGATGTGAGTGATGCCCTCTTTCGCTCCGCGCTCGCAGATGGCGTGCAGGCCGGCGCGCATGGCCGCAGCAACGGACTCCTTCGTCAGCCCGTCGATGACGATCTCCATCACCGCCTCGACGTCGAGCGGAAGCTCGGTCTTCACCGCGGCCTTCAGCGTTGGACAATAGGCGTCATTGGTGGACGCGATCTGGCCCTTGTATTTCGAGCCGACCTTGGAGCCCGAGCGCACAATGCCGCCGGGAAAGGGCGTGATCACCTCGGGCACGTCATCGATGGCGCGCACTGCGCGCTCGCAGGCCGCGAGGACAGCCGCATGGCTCCTGCCGAGAACAAGCAGATTGCCGCCACCGACCGCCTTCTTGGTGAGCCCGGTCTTCTCCTCACAGACGAACTCGCCGTCCATCACCGGAATGCGCCAGAATCTCCTTCCGCCCACGCGCTTCGACATCTGCCAGCCGTCGCCGAAGAATCTGAGCGAGGAGCCGAGCTTCAGACTCTTCTCGCCCTCAAGTCCCGCGAAGCACGCCGAACCCGGGCTCGTCAACACGCATTGGCCGACGCGATTCCTGAGCTGGGTCTGCAGCTTGTTCGTATCCATGGTCAACAGCAGCACGGCGACGCCGGGGCGCCCGTCGGGCGTCTCGTCGGTGCCAAGCGTTCGCTCGATGCCGGCTTCAGCTCCGCAGCCGATCACCGAGGTGGCGAAGCCCGTCATGGTGCGCGCAGAGATGAGTGCCCATTCAAGCGTCGGAGCAGTAATGATGATCCGCGTACCGACCATGGGGAAGGCCTCGGCGAAAGTCTCGACGATGGTGACGCCTTTGACGTTGAGCTTGGACATAGCGAGCGGGAGCCCCTCTCCCCTTTTTCGTTCGGCACCTCAGCGGCGCACCATTAAACAGGTGGCTCAAACCACGCAAGCGCGGGGATGGCCACAGAAGAAATCATCAGCCTACGGCTGTTGCTCCAAGTTGACGGCTCAGCGAGGATGAACGGCGCATAAACGCGGCATTCGCCCACGGTTCAGGGACCTCTTGCTAGGCTGTCATCATCACATTTGGCGATAGCGAAAAGGAGCATCCCATGCAGCGCATCACCTGGACCATTTCCCTATTTGTCGGCCTTGGCCTCGCCTTCGCCCCTCTCGCGGCTTCGGCGGGCACGTTCAAGAATGTCGACGCGGTCATGCTCAATCCGCAGCCCCTGCCCCCCAAAGAGAAGATTTCGGCCGTGTCGCGCTTCGATACGGTCACGCTCAACCCGCAACCGCTGCCGCCGAAGCTGGTCGGAAAAGCGCAATTCAAATCCATGCACTAGGCGCATGAAGCAAGGCCGAGGGCAGGCATGCGTCTGCTCCCGGCTTTGCCGCCGTTCGTTGGCGGAAGCTCAGGCTTTCGGCTTGTCGTATTTGATATAGGCGAACCGCATATCCTCGGCGGGCGTCCCTTCGAGCGCGCCGCCTTCCTTGCCGGGCTGCCAGTGGACGACATCCTCGATCTTCTTGGCGAGCTCGAAATCCTTGTCGGTGATGCCCTTGGCGGCGTGGTTCTTCAGCCTGACTTCGACCCAGGCATAAGAGGCGGTGATATCGGGATGGTGCCAAGCGGCCTCGGACAGATGGCCGATGGTGTTGATCACCATCAGCGTGCCCTTCCAGCTATTGGTACGGAATCTCCGCCTGATCCAGCCGTCCTCGAGATACCAATGGGGCAGCTCCTTCACGAGCCGCTCCTGGACCTCTTCATCGCTATAGGTACGCTCGGACGTTGCCATCGCAATCGACTTTTGAAACAGTGAGGCACTCCCCGCGGATCTAAAGCATATCGAGAGGCTTGCCCCCGATCAATGGAGGCCTTTTCTGCCCAATCGCCAAACGCACGCGAGGCTCGCCCTCCGCAGCGCGTCACCGTCACTGCGACGGCGCGGCTGCATTTCGGCTTTCTCGATCCGAGCGGACGGGGCAAGCGGCCCTTCGGCTCGTTCGGTCTCTCCCTCGATCGGCCAAGCACACGGCTTGTGCTGGAACGCTCAGATGCACTCAGCGTGACTGGGCCGGAGCATGAGCGCGCAGAACGTTACGTGAAGGCGATCGCAGCGAGCTGCGGGGCACAAGCGAATTTTGCCCTCCACCTGACGGAGGCAATTCCCTCTCATGCCGGTCTGGGTTCGGGCACGCAGCTCGCCCTCGCGGTCGGCTCAGCCTTCGCTGCGCTCAAAGGGCTCAAACTTTCGCCGCAGGACATCGCGCGGCGGCTTCAGCGCGGCGCCCGATCGGGCATCGGCATTTTCACCTTCGAGCAAGGCGGCGCCGTGCTCGACAGTGGGCCAGGTCCGGGTGGCGCAGTTCCAGAGCTCGTCTCGCGCCTCCCCTTCCCCCCCGGCTGGCGCGTGCTCTTGATCTTCGACGGAACCGCGAGCGGACTTGCGGGAGCGAGCGAGGCAGCAGCCTTCGACCGGCTTCCGGATTTTCCTGAGGGAGAGACGGCTGAGCTCCGCCGCAGGATCGCAGATATCGCGCTGCCTGCCCTCGCCGCTTGCGAGTTCCCGACCTTCTGCGAGCAGGTCGGCTATCTCCAAGCCGTCATGGGTCGCTATTTCGCGTCGCTGCAAGGCGGTCCCTACACGAGTGCAGCTGTTGGCGACGTGCTCCAGTGGCTTGGCGGGATAGGCCTGAGCGGGATCGGGCAAAGCTCCTGGGGGCCGACCGGCTTTGCCTTCGTCCCCTCGGAGCCCGAAGGCGAGGCATTGCTGCGGGAGGCCCGCTCGCGCTCCTCGTGTGAGGGCCTAAGCTTCGAGCTCGCCCAGGGGTGGAACCAAGGCGCGAAACTCGAGACGACCGTGGTGTAAATTCGCTAAGCCAACGCTGATCGAGAGGCTTTGCTCCCGCGCCGATTGTGCTAAAGCGTGGCCCTCGCTGAAAGCAGGGAGAAGCGAACGCCCATGGCGACCCCCCGGATTCTGCACATGCTCACGCCGCTCAAGCATATGAGCCC
>JBLMXO010000059.1:0-4976 GCA_050257815.1 Actinomycetota bacterium | reverse complement strand
TCCCTGCCGATTGCCGCGAGGTCCTCATCATTGAGAACGCCGGCGGACGTGAAAAACTCGAATGGCTCGTGTGTGAGCTCGACTCTGGAGATCGCATCAAGATCAATCACAGCTTATTCCCCTCCCTACGGCTCATCTGTCCTGCGCTGACCATGGTGCGCGGCACGCTGGCTTTGGGCGCCAGACCCGTCAGTGTCGCAGCCTCGGGCAATAGCTCGCCGAAGTAGCTGTCGAGACAGCGATTCTCTGGATCGGCCTTGCGCCGTGCCGCGGCGAATGTCGCGAGGCGCGTGCCGAAAGCCTTGGTCACCTCGGCCGGCGTGAGGAACGGCGTCTGGTTGAAGAGGGGAAGCCCGCCACGCGTCGAGCAGAATTCATTATAGGCGCGCAGGAAGCGCTCCCAATCCTCTCCGCCCGTCGAGGTGGGATCGATGCAGAGCGTGGGGAAATCCCACGAGTAGGACAGAAGCGAGCCCCGGTCCTTTGCGATCGCATAGCCCACGGCCGGGAGGTCGCAGCGATAGCCGGTTCTCCTCTCGTAATCGGCGCAGAAATCGCAATAAGCCTCGAGGATGTCGAAGAAGCCACGTTCGTTGAACGCCCACATGCTGAAAATATATTTGGTCCGTCCCGGATCGCGCGGATAGGTGATGATCTGCGCGTGTGGCCAGCTCCGATCGCTGCGCAAGACGAGCACGAGCGCCTGGCGCAACAGGAATCCGTGCACCTTATCGACGAGGTGGCGGAAGGAGGGGCTGCGGATATGCTCCGTGAGCCATTGTGTGGTGGCCGGACCGTATTTGCGCCAGAAGCGGTTGCGGTATTTCCAGCGCCGGTAGGAGGTGGGCTGAACCGCGGGGTTGTCCTTGCGCAACTCGACTGCGACCCGGCGGTCAAACGGGAACAGGTAGTACATCACCGCGTGTTCGCGGGCGAACCCGGTGAAGCGCCGGCGAAATTCCGGGATGCTGAGTGACAAGTGGCGGACCGAGAGCGCCGCGGTCGGCCGCACCTTGATGGTCACCTCGAAGACGATGCCGAAGAGGCCGTAGCTCGAGCGTAGCAGGCGCATCTCTTCTGGATTGTCGCGCTCGGTATAAGTCTTGATCTCTCCTTGCGGCGTCACCACGCGCAAGCCCGTCACGTAAGAGCTGACCTGGCCGAATTCGCCTGGAAACGAGCTGTCTTTGGTCGCAGCGGTCGCAAAGGCACCGATGGTGACGTCGCCGATCTCAGTCATGACGTAGAATTGCAGCCCGCGTGCTTTAAGCGCCTCGGCAACCGCCTTATGCGTGGCGCCGGCCTCGACGGTGACCGTGTCCGGCCCAAAGCCGAGAATGCGGTTCATTCCCTTCATGTCGACCATGGTGCTGCCGTCGTCGCCATTCATGCGCGCCGTGGAGTGCATCGACCCCGCCGGCCTCACCGGTGACGGGAACCGCGCCTTGTCGCGCATGATGGTGACCAGGTCTTCGGCACTCCGCGGTGCGACGAGCACTTTTGGCCGATAGGTCCACGTGCCGTCCCAGTTCCGCACCGTGACGTTCAGCCCAATATCCATGCTTTCCCTCTGAAGGCGTGGGCACCCGTAGAGAGCCAATCTGCCTCGGAGGGACCGCCCCGCGCTTGATCGAGATCACCAAATTGGTGAAGCGGAGCCGTGCTGTCGAAAAGGTCGTGCTATGGAGCCGCCCCTACGGACGATTTTTTAGTGGGAGCGCCTGATGGGGGATGCGGGAAGGGGCAGCTATTGCATCATCGGTGCCGGCGCTTGCGGGCTTGCCGTCGCCAAGAATTTCGCCCTGCGCAACATCCCGTTCGATTGCTTCGAGGCGCTCTCCGATGTCGGCGGCATCTGGAATCCGAGAAGCCCGCACGCGGTATATGGCTCGACCTATCTCAACTCTTCCGATCGCCTGACGCGCTATGTCGATTTTCCCTTCCCCGAGAATGCACCCTATTATTTGAGTGCCGCACAGGCTGAAGACTATCTGCGTGCCTATGCGCATGCCTTCGGGCTTTACGACAAGATCAGCTTCAATGCGCGGGTCGTCTCGGCCGAGCGGAGCGTGGGAGGCTGGGAGGTCTTGCTCGAAGGCGACAGGGAGCCGCGACTCTACCGCGGCCTTGTTGTCGCCAACGGCCACCATTGGCAACCAAACATTCCGCACCATCGGGGCCATTTCGACGGCGAGATCCTGCACTCTCACGACCTGAAGACCAAGGAAAAGCTCAAGGGCAAGCGCGTGCTGGTCGTCGGTTGCGGCAACTCCGCCGTGGACATCCTCTCCGACGCGGCGCTCGACGGCGTCAGAGCCGTGCACAGCATGCGCCGGAGTCCATATTTCTTCCCCAAGGTGCTGTTCGGCAAACCTACCGATGTGATCATCGACGTCACGAGCCGCATTCCTCTGCCGCGGCGGCTCATGTATCGGCTCTACGCGCTCGGCATGCGCGCTCTGATCGGCCGGCATGAGCGCTACGGCTTGCCGGCGCCAGACCACGGCCTGTTCGAGGCGCACCCCACTGCGGGCAATCTCTATCTCGACCAACTGATCCATGGCCGGATCGCAGTGAAGCCTGACATCGAGCGGCTCGACGGCAAGCGCGTGTGCTTCATCGACGGGAGCGCCGAGGACATCGACCTCACCGTCTATGCCACCGGCTATCGCGTCAGCTTCCCCTTCATGGACGAGGGATACATCCTCAACGACGACGGCACTTCGAAGCTGTTCATTCATGCGTTTGACCGCGCTTACGATGATCTCTTCGTCGTGGGCCTGTTCGATCCCGCCGAGGGCGGGGTCTGGCAGATCGCCGATTACCAGGCGCAGCTCATCGCAAGCTTCATCGTGGCTAAGACGAAGAATCCAGCGCGCGCCGCCTGGTTCCGCGCGTTGAAGGCAAGTGCCAAGCCCGACATCGGCCACGGCATCCTCTATAGGGACACGCCTTGGCACAAATTCGAGATCCAGCACTACCGCTTCCGTAGATACATGCAGCGGCTGATCAGGAAATTCGGCGATTGTGCGACCCAATCGCTTGCGCCAGACCTTAGTGAAGCAAAGGCTAATAGCCTCACCCTGTCGGCAAAGCTCAAGCTCGCCTCGTAGGCCGCCAGCGCCTAAACCTTTGCCCCATGCGTCCATAGCGCGCGGGTCACTCCGGACTTGATCTAGATCAAAGGGGCGGCCTCTACCTTCGTCCAGCCTCGGCATCGGGAAGGCGCGCATGGCTTATGCGGGGGCAATGGAACGATGAACATCTCGAACGGCATGCGAAGCTTCGGATCAGTCACGGGCCAGAAGAAGCAGCGCTACTGCGACAATTGTCCGATTCGCGAGCGAGCCCTGTGCAGCACATTGTCGAGCCCAGCGGCTCTCGCGCTCGGTTCCATTGCCCATTTCAAGCAATACCCCGCAGGTCAGGTTCTTCAGTGCGGACCCCAGGACCCGTCCTGGTTCGCCGTCATCATCACCGGCGTCGTCAAGCTCGTTAAAACGCTTCCCGACGGCCGCCAGCAGATCGTCGGACTGCAGTTTCCCGCCGACTTCCTCGGAAGGCCGTTTGCTGTGAGCACGACATTCAGGGCCGAGGCGACCACCTCGCTTCTTCTCTGCTGCTTCCCTAAGCATGACTTCGAGGCGGTGATGCGCGAGCATCCCTGTTTGGAGGGCGCGTTGCTCAGGCGCACGCTCGATCAGCTCGATATGGCGCGTGACTGGATGTTCACGCTTGGACGCAAGACGGCGCAGGAAAAGATGGCAAGCCTGCTCTACCTCATCGCCGAACGGCTGAGGCGCCCGGGCAAGGCAAGAGCTGGCGACGAAGAGGCGGTCGAGTTTGATCTGCCGCTGTCGCGCATTGATATGGCCGACTGTCTCGGGCTGACCCATGAAACGGTAAGCCGCGAGCTGCGCGACCTTCGCGAAAAGGGCATCATTGCCACCCGCGGCCGCCGCACTTTCATCCTGCCGCAACTCGCAGCGCTTGAGCACCTGGCCCACGGCAAAGAGTGCTAGTGAGCTCCGGCCTACGCGCAACCTGCATCCAAATCCGCTTGTCATCTCCTGTTAATGGCCCCGCTTGATGCGGATCAAGTGGGCGAGAACGGGCGTGGGTAAGCTTTCGCCCGAGGAACGCCGTCACACCGCACTGGAACAGGCTGCGGCGGCAGGAGGAGCATCGATGAACGAATTCGTAAGGACGTTCGAAACCGTCGCTGAGCCCTGGAGCAAGGACGAGTTCGAACAAAAGATCAGGGCCGTAGGCACCGAGCGCTATCACGACAAGCATGAGTTCCATCGCTTGCTGCATGGCGGCAAGCTCAACAAGGGCCAGGTTGCGGCGTGGGCGCTCAACCGCTACTGCTACCAGGAAGGCGTGCCGCGGAAAGATGCGGCATTGATGAGCCGCGTCTATGATCGCGAGTTTCGTCGCGAGTGGATCCACCGCATCCACGACCATGATGGCCTGTTGCCCGAGGAGCAGGGCGGCATCGAGCGCTGGCTGAAGCTCACGGATTGCCTTGGCCTCGATCGCGAATACGTCACGAGCATGCGCGGCGCGCTTCCCGCCACGCGCTTCGCCGTCGAGGCTTATGTGCGCTTCGTCGTCGAGCAGCCGCTCGTCGTCGCGGTGGCCTCCTCGCTTACCGAACTGTTCGCGCCCGCCATTCACCGCGAGCGCATTGCCGGCATGCTCGCCAACTACAGCTTCGTCAACGACGAGGTGATGGCCTATTTCAAGCGCCGTCTTTCGCAAGCCCCACGCGATGCGACCTTCGCGCTCGAGTTCATCAAGGAAAATGCTAGGACGCGGGGGGCGCAGGACGCCTGCGTCGAGGCGGTGCGCTTCAAGTGCAATGTGCTGTGGGCGCAGCTCGATGCGCTCTATCTCGCTTACGTGATCGGCATGCGTCCCAAAGGGGCCTATCGTCCCGAGGGCATGTGATCGCTGGAGGGAACCGTGGGGAA
>JBLMXO010000058.1:0-2884 GCA_050257815.1 Actinomycetota bacterium | reverse complement strand
TCGCCTTCGGCATGGGGATTGACCGCATCGCCATGCTGAAATACGGCATGCCTGATTTGCGCGCCTTCTTCGCCGGCGATTTGCGCTGGCTTGACCATTACGGCTTCCCGCCCCTCGCCATCCCCACGCTCGCCGGGGGCCTGTCGTGAAATTCACGCTATCCTGGCTGAAGGAGTATCTCGACACGAAGGCTTCCGTTGACGAGATCGCCGACACGCTTACTAGAATTGGGCTCGAGGTCGAGGAGGTGTTCGATCCTGCCACGGCACTCGCGCCGTTCCGCGTGGCAGAGGTGCTCAGCGCCACGAAACATCCAAACGCTGACAAGCTCCAAGTCTGCGAGGTCGATACCGGCTCAGGCACGCTTCAAGTGGTGTGCGGAGCGCCGAACGCGCGCGCAGGGCTGAAAGGTGTGTTTGCGCCGGTAGGCTCTTACGTTCCCGGCATCGACCTTACCCTCACCAAGGCGAAGATCAGGGGTGTCGAGTCTAACGGCATGCTCTTGTCGGAACGTGAGCTCGAACTGTCGGACGAGCACGCCGGCATCATCGAGCTCGCCGCCGATGCCAAGATCGGAAGTCCCGCCGCAGCGGCGCTCGGCCTCGACGATGCGGTGTTCCACATCGCCATCACGCCGAACCGGCCCGATGCTCTCGGCGTGCGCGGCATCGCCCGCGATCTCGCGGCTGCCGGCCTCGGTAAATTGAAGAAGGACGCGATCAAGTCGGTCAAGGGTGGCTTTGCCAATCCCATTCCTATTGCGCTCGAGTTCGACAAAGAGAGCGCGAGCGCGTGCCCGATCTTCGCCGGCCGCGTGGTGCGCAATGTCAAGAACGGCCCGAGCCCCGCCTGGCTGCAGCAGCGCCTCAAGGCGATCGGGCTTCGTCCCATCAACGCGCTGGTCGATATCACCAACTACATTTCCTACGATCGGGGGCGGCCGCTGCACGTCTACGACGCCGACAAGATTGACGGCGCCATTGCTGCGCGGCTTGGGCGCAAGGGCGAGAGCTTCGTTGCGCTAGATGGCAAGACCTACGCGGTCGACGGCAATATGTGCGTCATCGCCGACGATTCCGAGGTGCTTGGGCTTGGCGGAGTGATGGGCGGCGACGAGACGGGCGCGACCTTAGCCACCACCAATGTCTTCATCGAGTCGGCCTATTTCGATCCGAAGCGCACAGCGCGCACCGGGCGCAGGCTAAATATTCAGTCTGATGCGCGATTCAGGTTCGAGCGCGGCGTCGATCCTGATTTCGTCGTGCCGGTGCTCGAGCTTGCCACGGACCTCGTGCTGCAGCTCTGCGGCGGGGAGCCAGGCAAGATCGCGATTGCCGGCAAGGCCCCGAAACCCAACGCGCCGTTCAAGTTCGATCCTGGCATCGTCAAGCGCCTAAGCGGGCTCGATCTCGAAGCGAGCAAGATCAAAAAGCTTCTGGAGGCGCTCGGCGTCGAACTCGACGGCAGGGGGAAGCAGCTGAAGGTGGCGCCGCCCTCTTGGCGTCCAGACATCACAGCTCCGGTCGACCTCGTCGAGGAAGTCGTCCGGCTGACGGGCGTGGCCAACGTGCCCGCCACCCCCATGCGGCGCGAGGCGGGTGTGGCAAAGCCCGTGCTCACCGAGATGCAGAAGCGGCAGCGGCTCACGCGCCGCGTGCTCGCTGCCAGAGGGTTCGTCGAGGCAGTCACCTGGTCGTTCATCGCGCCTGAGCATGCGAAGTTGTTCGGCGGTGGCGCGCCTGAGCTCGTGCTGAGCAACCCGATCTCCTCCGAGCTTGCGGTGATGCGGCCCTCGCTCCTGCCGGGGCTGATCACCGCCGCACAGCGGAATCGCGACCGCGGCTTCGCCGACGGCGCGCTGTTCGAACTTGGCCAAGCGTATCGCGGCGCTAAGCCCGAAGACCAGTTCGTCGCGGCCTCCGGCGTACGTTTCGGGCATTCGGCTCTGTCCGGTGCAGGGCGCCATTGGTCCGGAGAGGCACCTGAGAGTGGCGTGTTCACCGTAAAGGCAGACGCGATCGCCACGCTTTCAGCGCTCGGCATTGATCAAGCCAATCTCACTGTGGTTCGCGAGGCGCCACCCTGGTTCCATCCCGGACGCTCGGGCGCGCTCAAGCTCGGGCCCAAGACCGTGCTTGGCATGTTCGGCGAGTTCCATCCAGACCTTCTCGCCGCGCTCAAGGTCGATGCGCCAATTGCGGGCTTCGAGCTTTATCTCGATGCGCTGCCGAGCGCGAAGCGGAAGGGCACGGCCAAGCCCGCGCTCGATGCGTCTGACCTTCAGCCCGTCAGACGCGACTTCGCCTTCCTGCTCGATCGCGACGTGGCAGCCGGCGATGTGGTGCGCGCAGCGTCAGGCGTGGATCGCGCCCTGATCAGTGGCGTCGATGTGTTCGACGTGTTCACCGACCAGGGCGTGCCCGAGGGCAAGAAGTCTCTCGCCATCGAGGTCACGCTCCAGCCGCGCGACAAGACGCTCACCGACGCCGAGATCGAGGCCGTCGCGGCAAAGATCGTCGCCGCCGTCACCAAGGCCACCGGAGGCGAGTTGCGCGGCTAGCTCCCGCCAAACTCGATTCGTCATTGCCGGGCTTGACCCGGCAATCCATTCCACTGACCCCTCCCGCAATTGAGCGGTCACGGCTTGGATGCCCGGATCAAGTCCGGGCATGACGACCGTGGGGCTAGTGCTCCGATGCCCCAGAGGTTCAGCTAGAACTGGCGGAGGCCGCCGAAGGGGAAAGGCGAAGGCTCGCGGCTAGAGGCGGGCGCGCGGCGTCTGGCGACCGACTGGCCGTAGAATGGCTTGTCCTGGCAGGCTTGCGCGATTCTCTTGGCAATCGGCTTGTCGGGATCGGCTGCCGGCAGCCAGTCTTTGCACAGC
>JBLMXO010000057.1:0-7038 GCA_050257815.1 Actinomycetota bacterium | reverse complement strand
TTCGGCAGGACGGTATGGAGTGCCGCGATGATGGCGTCGGCGTCTGAGGCAAAGCGCGTGTGGCGAAGTTCGAGTGCGTGGCGGCGGGTGAGGGAGGCGAGATCCTCGGGCAGGTCGGATTCCGCCGGCATCGTCGCGCCGTCCACAAGCACGGGGATCACCGGGATATCGCGCTTCAACGCCGAGGCGATCTCGATCCGCACATAGTCGTGCGTGTCGTCGAGCCGCCGGTTGCCCTTGTTGTCAGTAGCGTTCAGCCAATGGGGGCCGATGACGGCGAGCACCGCGTCGCACTTGGAGACTTCCGTGTCGAGCTGCTTGACGAAGTCGAGCCCGGGCTTCATGGCGTCGACATCGATGAATATCTCGCCGCGCGAGAAGCTGCGAGCGAGATGATCGTAGAGACGCCCGGCAACGCCGGGGGCGTCTTCTCGCCGGTAATTGATGAAGATGCCGGCCATTCTGCTGCCGAGCGGTCGACTACAAGACGCTTATCGGTGTGCAGTATAGACCGGCGAGAAGACGGTGCCAGAGCCTTTCATATTAATTACCATCCACCTTGCAGCACGATGCTCGCCTTGCCGTTGCCGCTCTGTGCGACATCGACATTCGTATTCTTGCCGAATTGGAAGATACCGAGCGCGTTGTTGAAACCAGATTGCGAGGCGGTCGCGGTATGACCCTTGCCGCGCTGGACGACGAGGCCGTAATTGCCCGCCCCGGACTGATTGAGGGCCGCTTCATTGTTGCTGCCCTTCTGGTCGACCTTGGCCTGGTTCTTGTGCTTCTTGCCTTTCTTCTGCTCGACCAGCGAATAGATCTGTAGTCCGGTCATGAGCAGGTTGGCGCCATCGCCGCGCGGGGTGATGACCATGGTCATGTTTCCTGCCGACGCAGGCGCGGACGCCGACCACGCGGCGATACCAAGCATGATGGCAGCGAGGAGAGCTTTGCTCGAGTGTGTCATCGCTGTCGCTCCCTACTTTGCCGCCAACGGCATGGGCGAGCGGGCGGTTGCCTTGCACGCCACGGGGTTGCCGTCGAAGGTCACGGTGAGCGCTGCGCCGTAGTTGCCGCTGGCCGGCAGCGTCACGAGACCGAGGCAGCTCTTTGCGCCGGGCGAAACCGTGAAATCGCCGCCTTGCGAGATTTGCGAAGTGCCAGCGCCGTTCTGCCAGATTCTCAGCTGGTAGGAGCCTGACGCGGCGCCGACGGCGAACACTTCGCCCTCAAGCACCACACTGCCGGCCGCGCGCTCGACGCGGATGGCGCAAGCCGGCCGCTTCAAAATCGTCGCGCCTTGGTGTGTGCCGTCGCCTTGGACCATGGCCTGGGCTGCGAAGCCGACACCGGTCGAAAGCAGGATCGCCGCAAGCGAAGCGAACATTCTGGTCATGGTGAAACCTCCATCGAGGGTGACGGGGAAGGGCGCATCGCACCCCTCCGCCGATTGTTCTTGGGTCAGTCCTGGACGATGACGGACACGTTGCCGTGGCCAACCTGAGTAACGTTGGCGTCGTTGTTGTGGCCGGCCTGGATCACGCCGATGGCGTTGCCGTTGCCGTCCTGCGTGGTGACGACGGTGTGGCCCGAGCCGAACTGAGCGATGCCGACGATGTTGCGCCGTCCGAGCTGAAGCGTATCGGCGGAATTGCCGTAGCCCTCTTGGCCGACCACGGCCTTGTTGTGGGCGCCGGTCTGGTTGTTGATCGAGCTGTTGCCGTAGCCGTTCTGGTACAGCGTGATGCGGTTGCGATGGCCGTGCTGGTTGCTGCCGAACTCGTTGTCGAAGCCATATTGCTCGACATGGACTGTCGAGCCGCCGGCATAAGCGGGGAGCGAGACGGTGCCAAGGGTGAGGACCGCGGCACTCGCGATCAGGATGGTCCGTAAGGTCATGTCAGTTCTCCGGTTTGGTCTTCCTCGGCTCTATAGGGAAGTGTGGCCAATCGGCTTTGAACCGGCTTTGAACCGGCTGTTCAGTTGCGGTTCATGGGATTGGCCGGGCGAAGGTCCGTCCCGTCTCGCGCGCGCTCGTGCTACACCCAACACATGAGCGGGAAAGCGATTCGCATCATCGGCATCGACCCGGGGCTCAGGCGGACTGGCTGGGGGGTGATCGACACCGACGGGGTGAGGCTCGTGTTCGTGGCCTGCGGCTCGGTCGTGTCGGACGACGGTGAGAGTCTCGGGCGCCGCCTGCGTCAGCTCTTCGACGGCCTGTCCGAGGTGCTTGCGCGCCTCTCTCCGCGCGAGGCCGCGATCGAGCAGACCTTCGTCAACCGCGACGCAGCGGCGACACTGAAGCTCGGCCAGGCGCGCGGCATCGCGATGCTCGCACCGGCCATGCTCGGGCTCTCGATCGCCGAATATGCACCGAACGCAGTGAAGAAGACGGTGGTCGGCGCAGGCCACGGCGACAAGGGCCAGATCCGCGCCATGGTGAAGTGCCTCCTGCCGCGTGCCGCTCCAGACAGTGCCGACGCCGCCGACGCTCTCGCCATCGCCATTACGCACGCACATTCGCGGAGCTGGAGCGAGATCGAAGCGAGAGTAGCCGTCGCGGTCGCGCGGGCGAGGGCTCTGCCATGATCGGCAAGCTCACTGGCAGACTCGATAGCGTATCGCCGAATGCGGTGATCGTCGATGTCGGCGGCGTGGGCTACGAGGTGACGCTCGGCGCACGCGCAATCGCGAGCCTCCCCGTTGTCGGGCAGAGCGTGACGCTCGCCATCGACACGCATGTGCGCGAGGACGAGATCAGGCTCTACGGCTTCGCCTCGGAGCATGAGCGCGCCTGGTTCCGCGCGCTGCAGACGGTGCAGGGGGTCGGTGCCAGGATCGCGCTCGCGGTGCTCGGCACGCTGTCGGCCGATGAACTCGCCAACGCCGTGGCGCTGCAGGACAAGGGGCAGGTCGCGCGCGCGCCGGGTGTTGGTCCCAAGGTCGCCGCGCGCATCGTTGCCGAGCTCAAGGACAAGATGCCTCAACTCGCACCTGCGATTAGGCCTTCAGGTGGGATTGCGCCGGTCACAGCGCTGCCGGAGGAACTCTCGGCGCGCGATGCCGTTTCGGCGCTCACCAATCTCGGCTATGCCCATGGCGAGGCGGCTGCCGCCGTGTCTGCAGCGATCGGCAAAGCCGGGCGCGAGGCGCGCACCGAGGAGCTCATCCGCCTCGGACTTAAGGAGCTCGCCCAATGAGCGAGAGGATGCTCGCCGCAGCGAAGCGCGATGAGGATCTGGGCGAGACCTCGCTCAGGCCGCAGGTGCTCTCGGAGTTCATCGGCCAGCTCAAGGTCTGCTCCAATCTCAAAGTCTTCATCGAGGCGGCGGGTGGAAGACGCGAGGCGCTCGATCATGTGCTGTTCGCTGGTCCCCCTGGCCTCGGCAAGACGACGCTCGCCCAGATCGTCGCGCGCGAGCTCGGCGTCAATTTCCGCGCGACCTCCGGCCCGGTAATCGCCAAGGCGGGCGACCTGGCGGCGCTGCTCACCAATCTCGAGGACCGCGACGTCCTCTTCATCGACGAGATCCACCGGCTGAACCCCGCAGTCGAGGAGATCCTCTATCCGGCGATGGAGGACTTTCAGCTCGATCTCATCATCGGCGAGGGGCCCGCTGCGCGCTCGGTGCGCATCGATCTTGCCCGCTTCACGCTGATCGGCGCAACTACCCGGACAGGCCTGCTCACCACGCCGCTGAGGGAGCGCTTCGGCATCCCCATCAGGCTCGAGTTCTATGGCGTCGAGGAGCTCGAGGAGATCGTGCGGCGCGGCGCGCGCCTGCTCGGGCTCTCGCTCACGAGCGAAGGTGCGCATGAGATTGCCCGCCGTGCCCGCGGCACGCCGCGCGTGGCGGGACGGCTACTCCGCCGCGTGCGCGACTTCGCCTCGGTGGCAGGCGCGTCGTCGGTCGATGCCAAGCTCGCCGACAAAGCGCTCTCGCAGCTCGAAGTCGATGGACGCGGGCTCGACGCGCTCGACCATCGTTATCTTCGCCTGATCGCCGTGAACTATGGCGGCGGCCCGGTGGGAATCGAGACGATCGCCGCTGGGCTTTCGGAGCCGCGCGATGCGATCGAGGAGATCATCGAGCCTTATCTTTTGCAGCAAGGCTTCATCGCGCGCACCCCCCGTGGCCGTGTGCTCACGGCCCAAGCCTTTGCGCATCTTGGTCTCGACGTGCCGGTGCAAGGGTCCACTCAGTTCCCGCTGTTCAACGGCTCCGACGAATGACGAAGAAGCGGAGTTGGCCCGATATCGCCGGGCGCATTGACGGTAATACGCATGTGCTGCCGATCCGCATCTATTTCGAGGATACCGATTGCGGCAGCGTCGTTTATCACGCGAACTTCCTTAAATTCTGCGAGCGGGGGCGCTCCGACTTCATCAGACTGCTCGGCATCGACGCCAAGGGTCTCGCCAACCCCGAACAGGGGGAACCTTCGATCTTCGTCGTGCGCCACATCGAGATCGACTATTTCAAGCCAGGGCGCATGGACGATCTGCTCGAGGTCGTAACGACATGCGCCGAGATCGGCAGCGCGAGCCTCAAGCTCAGGCAAGACGTGATGCGCGAGGGTGTGAAGATCGTGAGCGCGATGGTCACCGTCGTGCTCGTGGGCAGCTCGGGCAAGCCGCAGCGATTAGGCGCACTCGTGAGGCATGCGCTTCAACGATTCGTTAACCAAGCGCGTGAAACCTAGCGGATGCCGGAAAAGCGACGCTCGGCGCCGCCGGAACCCGCGTGGGGGTTAGGGTAAATCGACCCAAGTTTAGTCACATTCGCTCGCGTAAGGTCGCGCTTCGCGAGGGAAGGCGGTCTCCCCGGTGACTGTCTAAGAGCGTCGGCGGACTTACGACCGCGCGGCGCGCCGCTAGCTCGAGCCGAAGCGTCCGAGCCGGCACCCTTGGAGCTCATGCCACGAGGCCGTGATGAACCCGCCGGATGTCGCAGTCGATCTTTCGATCTTCGAGCTCTTCAAGAACGCGCATATCGTCGTCAAGCTCGTGATCATCGGGCTGCTGCTCGCCTCGATCTGGAGTTGGGCGATCATCTTCGAGAAGCTGTTCCTCTACGCCAAGACGCGCAAAGAGATCGACAAGTTCGAGCAGGTGTTCTGGTCGGGGCAATCGCTCGAGGAGCTTTACAACGCACTGTCGCAGCGGCGGAACACCGGCATGGCGGCGCTGTTCGTGGCGGCGATGCGCGAATGGAAGCGTTCGACCAGCGAGCGCGAAGGAGATCGCGGCTCGCGCGTGATGCCGGGCGTCCAGCTCCGAGTCGAGAAGGTTATGGATGTAACCATCTCGCGCGAGATCGAGCGGCTCGAGCGACGCCTCACGTTCCTCGCCACCGTCGGCTCGACCGCGCCCTTCGTCGGATTGTTCGGCACAGTGTGGGGCATCATGACGAGCTTCCAGGCGATCGCCGTCAGCAAGAACACGAGCCTCGCCGTGGTCGCCCCCGGCATCGCGGAAGCCTTGTTCGCCACCGCTCTCGGCCTGCTCGCGGCTATTCCTGCCGTTATTTTCTATAACAAATTCAACAGCGAAGTGGCGCGGTTCGCCGCCCGTCTCGAAGGTTTCGCCGACGAGTTCGCGGCCATCCTGTCGCGTCAGATCGACAAGACGAGCTGAGGCCAGGCCATGGGAGCAGGCTTACAACCAGGAGGGACGCTCGGCAGCCGGCGAGCGAGGCGCCGCTCATCACAGCCGATGGCCGACATCAACGTCACGCCGATGGTCGACGTGATGCTCGTGCTCCTGATCATCTTCATGGTCACGGCGCCGATGCTGACGGTCGGCCTCAACATGGAGCCGCAGCCCGATCTGCCCAAGGTCGAGTTGCCCAAGACCGAGGCAGGCCCGATCGATGAGCAGAAGCAGGCGCTCGCCATCACCGTCGATCCCGCTGGCAGGGTGTTCCTGCAAAGCACCGAGATCTCGTTTGACGAACTTGTGCCCAAACTCACCGCTATACGGAACTCGGGCGCGGGCGACCGCGTCGAGGTTAGGGGCGATGACCGCGCGCAATACGGCGCCGTCGCCAAGGTGCTCGCGAGGATCAAGGCCGCGGGAATTCCCGTGACGCTCGTCACCGAGCCGGTTGCCCCAACTCAGCCATAATAGGGGTCACGCGACAGGCATTATGGGCAAGAGCACTTTCATCTCGGCGGCGCTGCACGCGGCGATCCTGCTTTTTGCCCTCGTCGCCTTCTCCTCGGCGAAGGTCGACCAATCACCGCTTGCCATTCCCATCGACCTCGCCGCCGCGCCGTCAGACATCACCAAGCTCAAGGCGGGCTATAATGACGCCAAGGACGACGCTGCCCTTGCCGGCAAGCCCGAGAAGCCAAAGCCGCAAGCGGTGAAGGAGGCGGCCCCTAAGCCTCCCGACGACACCGCTTCGCTCGCCGATGACAAGCAAGCCAAGCCGAAAGAGGAAAAGCCGAAGCCTGATGCAAAGGCTGTGGCCAAGAAGGCAGAGGCGCAGAAGACGGCCGAGGCAAAGCCCAAGGCGGCCAAGCCAGCTCGCAAGAAGCGCGACTTCAATGCTGACAGGATCGCAGCTCTCCTCAACAAAATCCCGGACGCGGCGGATGAGCCTACGCCCGTCGTACCGGATGACGGTGCACCACCCAAGAAGGTGAAGGGTCAGTCGAACGGCACCGAGATGACCATGTCGGTCAACGAGATCGACGCGCTCAGGGCACGCATCGCGGCTTGCTGGACGCCGCCGCCGGGGGGACTTGGCGCCGATCGGATCGTGATCAAGCTCAGGCTCAAGCTCAACGAGGACGGAACGCTTGTGGGCACTCCCTCCATCGCCAACAGCGATTCCTCTCCCTTCTTCCAGGCGGCGGCAGATAGCGCCGTCAGGGCTGTCTACCAGTGCCAGCCTTACGAGCTACCTGCCGAGAAATATGCGCTCTGGCGCGACATGATCCTCAATTTCGACCCAAGCGACATGTATCGCAGCGGCTAGAGCGGCCCGAATCACATGCCATTGCCCATCCAAGCTTCTGTCTTCGTCG
>JBLMXO010000056.1:0-9760 GCA_050257815.1 Actinomycetota bacterium | reverse complement strand
CTTACTCGGCTGTCCCAGCCGCCTAGTCGTGCGGAGGCGTTAACGCCCGTGTTGCTTTGGTTCGTCCTCGGTTGCCTCACGGCATTCGTGCTTTATGTCCTCTTGCGGCCGCTTCTCGGAGTTGGTGGCAGGGAGCGGGAGCGCGATGCCTTCAACGCTGCGGTCTATCGCGATCAGCTCGGCGAGATCGACTCTGATCGCGCGCGCGGGCTGATCGGCGAGCGCGAGGCGGAAGCCGCGCGGCTCGAGATCGCACGACGGCTCTTGCAGACGGACAGCAAGGTCCGCGTGGCGTTAGCGAGCGACGAGGGTTCGGCGCGATCGGCCCGCGGGGCGATCGTGCTTGTGGCAGTCTCGGTGCCGATTCTGGCGCTCGGGCTCTACCTCCTTTACGGCTCGCCGCGCCTTCCCGACCAGCCGCTCGAGGCGCGCCTCGAAGATCCCGCCAACAGCCAGAATCTCGGAGCGCTCGTCGCCCGCGTCGAAGCGCGGCTTCGCGCCCATCCCGAGGAGGGGGAGGGCTGGGACGTGATCGCTCCCGTCTATATGGGCGCTCAGCGCTATCAAGACGCGGCCGATGCCTATGGCGAGGCGATCAGACTGCTTGGGCCGACGGCGAAGCGCCTGTCGGGACACGGGCAGGCGCTTGTTCTCGCCAATAATGGCGTGGTGAGCGACGAAGCGAAGAGCGTGCTCGCCCAGGCGCTCGATCTCGATCCCAATCTCACCGAGCCGCGCATCCTCCTCGCCATCGCCAAGGAGCAGGACGGCGATTTCGCCGGAGCGATCGCCGATTGGCGCGCGCTCCTCGCCAAGAGCAGCGATGATGGCAATGCGCCTTGGCGCCAGATGGTCGAGCAGAGGATCGCGGCCGACGAGGCTCATCTTGCCGGTAAGCCGGTTCCTGGCACGTCGGCTCCCGGCGAGGCGGTTCCTTCTGTCGCAGGCGGACCGAGTGCAAGTGACGTCGCGGCGGCGCAGAATATGAACCCGGCCGACCGGCAGGCGATGATCGAGACGATGGTGCAGCGCCTCGCCGATCGCCTTAACCAGGATGGCAACGATCTCGGCGGCTGGCTCAAGCTGGTCAAAGCCTATAGCGTGCTCGATCGCAAGGAGGATGCGTTGAAGGCGCTCGCGCGCGCCAAGAGCCAATTTGCCGGCAATGCAGAGGCGCTGCAGCAGTTGGATCAGTTGGCAGCAGAGCTTGGGTTGAAGTCATGACGCGGAAGCAGCGGAGAGGCGTTTTGATCGGCACTTGCCTGGTGGTGCTCGGCGTTGCCGTCGGGCTCGTGCTTTACGCCATGCGCGACTCGATCGTCTTCTTCTATAGCCCGAGCGAGGTGGCCAAGATGCAAATCGCGCCTGGCCAGCGCTTCAGGCTCGGCGGTCTCGTCGAGACGGGAAGCGTGGTGCGCGGGCAGGGGACGACCATCCGTTTCGTGGTCACCGACAAGGTGTCGACCTTGCCCGTCACCTATACCGGCGTGCTGCCGGACCTCTTCCGCGAAGGCCAGGGCGTGGTCGCCGAAGGCGTGCTTGGAGCTGACGGCACTTTCCAGGCCGACAACGTTCTCGCCAAGCACGACGAGAAATACATGCCCCCGGAGGTGGCCAAGAAGTTGAAGGAAGAGGGCGTGTGGCGCGGCGCCGAGCAGGCCGCAACACCCGGTGACACGCAAGGCAAGGTGAACTAGGGAGGCAGCATCCACGAGATGATCGCCGAGACCGGACACTACGCGCTGATTCTGGCGCTCGCCGTCGCCATCGTGCAGATGGTGCTGCCGCTTATCGGTTCGCGGACCGGTGACCGTCAGCTCATGGCAGTCGCCACGCCCGCCGCGCAGGCGGAGTTCTTGCTGATTGCGATTGCCTTCGCCGCGCTGATGACGGCCTACGTCACCTCGGACTTTTCGGTGGAGAATGTCTGGCGCAACTCCCACTCGGCCAAGCCGCTGCTCTACAAGATCTCGGGCGTGTGGGGGAACCACGAAGGCTCGATGGTTCTCTGGGTCTTGATCCTGGCTCTGTTCGGAGCTGCGGTCGCGACTTTCGGCACCAATCTGCCGCGCGAGCTGAAAGCAAATGTCCTCGCCGTGCAGGGCTCGATCGCCGCGGCCTTCCTCCTCTTCATCATCACCACCTCGAACCCTTTCACCAGGCTCGACCCAGCGCCGTTCGATGGTCAGGGATTGAACCCGGTGCTGCAAGACCCGGCGCTCGCCTTCCATCCCCCCTTTCTCTATACGGGCTATGTCGGCTTCTCGATGGCGTTCTCTTTCGCCGTCGCAGCGCTCATCGACGGGCGCATCGACGCGGCCTGGGCGCGCTGGGTGAGGCCGTGGACGCTCGCCGCCTGGATGTGCCTCACGCTCGGCATCGCTATGGGCTCGTGGTGGGCTTATTACGAGCTCGGCTGGGGCGGGTTCTGGTTCTGGGACCCGGTCGAGAACGCCTCCTTCATGCCGTGGCTGTCGGGAACTGCGCTGCTCCATTCGGCTGTGGTGATGGAGAAGCGCGATGCGCTGAAGGTGTGGACTGTCCTGCTCGCCATCATCACCTTCTCGCTCTCACTGATGGGGACGTTCCTCGTCCGCTCGGGCGTGCTTACGAGCGTGCACGCCTTCGCCGTCGATCCAGCGCGCGGCATCTTCATCCTCGCCATCATGGGCATGTTCATCGGTGGCGCGCTCACGCTGTTCGCCTGGCGGGCGCCGCTCCTCTCGCAAGGCGGCCTGTTCGCCCCGATCAGCCGCGAGGGCAGCCTCGTCCTCAACAACCTCCTGCTCACCACCGCCTGCGCCGCCGTCTTCGTCGGCACGCTCTATCCACTCGCGCTCGACGCCATCACCGGCGACAAGATTTCGGTCGGCGCGCCCTTCTTCAATCTCACCTTCGCCCCGCTCATTGTTCCGCTCCTGATCTCAGTGCCCTTCGGGCCGCTGCTTGCCTGGAAGCGGGGTGATGTGCTGGCCGCGGCACAGCGGCTGACGGCGGCAGCTTGTGCGGCTTTCATGGTGATCGTTCTCGTCGCCGCCTTCGAGCACAAAGGGCCGTGGCTCGCGCCGCTCGGCATCGGGCTTGGCATGTGGTTGATCGCGGGAGCGCTCACCGACATCGCCTATCGGGTGAAGCTTACCGAAGCTGATCGGTCGGAGGTTTGGCGGCGCTTGCGCAATCTTCCGCGCTCGGCCTATGGCACGGCGCTCGCCCATGCCGGGCTCGGCGTGGTGGTGATTGGCATTGTGGCCACCACGGCGTGGCGATCCGAGGTCATCCTCGCCATGAAGGCAGGCGATGCGGCCAAGATTGCGGGCTACTCGCTCACCTTCAAAGGCATCGAGGACAGGCTTGGCCCGAACTATCGTGAGCGCGCGGGGCTGTTCGACGTCAGCCGCGATGGCCAATACGTGACTACGCTCGACCCGTCGAAGCGATCATTCCCAGTGGAGCGGAGCGGCACTACAGAAGCCGCGATCCATGAGAGCTGGCGTGGCGACCTCTATGCGGTGCTGGGTGATGAGCTCAAGGATGGCGCGTATAGCGTCCGCCTCTATTTCAATCCGCTGGTGCGCTTCATCTGGCTCGGTGCGCTGGTGATGTTCCTGGGCGGCGCGGTGTCGCTGTCCGACCGGAGACTTCGCGTTGGCGCGCCGAAGCGCGCCGAGCCAAAAGTGGCCGCGGTTCCCGCCGGAGAATAGCGATGAGGCTTCGCCCGGGTCTCTTAGCGCTCCTCTTCGCCTTTGTGATCGGCCTCTCGTTCATAGGCTCGGCCAAGGCCGTGCAGCCTGACGAAGTGCTGCCAGACCCCGCGCTCGAGGCGCGCGCGAGGGCCATCTCCGAGGGCTTGCGCTGCCTCGTCTGTCAGAACCAGTCGATCGACGATTCGGAGGCCCCGCTTGCACGGGATCTCAGGCTCCTCGTGCGCGAGAGGCTCAAGGCAGGCGACAGCGATCAGCAAGTCGTCGATTTCATCGTCTCGCGCTATGGCGAGTTCGTGCTGCTCAAGCCCCGGTTCGAGACGCACACTTTGCTGCTCTGGCTTGCCACTCCGGCGGTGTTTCTCGCCGCCATCTTGCTCATCGCCGCGGCCTACCGGCGGCAAAAAGCGACCGAAGAACAAATGGCTCCGCTCTCCCTTAACGAGGAGCGTCACCTCAAGAAGCTGCTCGACGAAAATTGATGCGGAAGCCCCAGCAAATCGCGTAGAATCCGCTCTCAGCAGCCCCAACCTTACTGAAATTTAATGCCGCCGAAACGGCTGCGTAATCGGCGATCCCTTATATCCTTCCAATGGATGCCTCGCTCTTTAACCGACGCAAGGCACTATCGACCGGGACATTCCCATCTCAGGAGAGAGGTGACTCAAATGAAATCTGACCAGAGCAACGCTGCGAAGGAGAGCTCGCGGAAGCTGACCCGCAAGCCCGTTATCCTCGCGGCGGCCGCCCTGATCGCCACCAGCGCATTAGGGCTCACGCTCGGCAACATGGTGCCCTTCGCGGCCGCCGAGACTGCTACTCAACCGACCATCGACACGCCCTATGGGCGCGCGCCGCTGACCTTTGCCGACCTCGTCGCCAAGGTGAGCCCGGCGGTGGTGAGCATAAACGTTAAGGGCGACGCCAAGGTCGCTGACAACGACCAGATTCCGGGGATGCCCGACCTTCCCGAGGACAACCCGCTCTACGATTTCTTCAAGCAGTTCCGCAAAAACATGCCGCAGCATGAAGCCAAGCCGCAGCCGACGCTGGCGCAAGGGTCTGGCTTCTTCATCTCGCCCGACGGTTTCATCGTGACCAATAACCACGTCGTCGAGGACGCCGAGGACATCACCGTCACCATGGAGGACGGCGACAAGTACCCGGCCAAGCTGATCGGCACCGATCCGCGCACCGACGTGGCGCTGATCAAAGTGAAGGCGCCAGAGGGCAAGACCTTCCCCTATGTCGAGTTCGAGACCAAGGACCCGCGCGTCGGCGACTGGGTGCTTGCGGTCGGCAACCCGTTCGGCCTCGGCGGCACGGTGACGGCCGGCATCATCTCGGCGCATAACCGCGACATCGGCTCTGGACCTTACGACTATCTGCAGATCGATGCGGCGGTGAACCGCGGCAATTCCGGCGGTCCCTCGTTCGACCTCGACGGCAAGGTCGTCGGCGTCAACACCGCGATCTTCTCGCCCTCTGGCGGCAATGTTGGCATCGCCTTTGCCGTGCCCGCAGCTCTGGTGCAGGAGGTCGTGACCCAGCTTAAGGCCACCGGCACGGTCGATCGCGGCTGGCTCGGTGTCGTCATTCAGAATGTGAGCGACGACATCGCCGACTCGATTGGCATGAAGGAAGCCAAGGGTGCCATGATCACCAAGGTGACCGAGGACGGCCCCGCCGCCAAGCAAGACCTGAAGCCCGGCGATGTCATCGTCGCGGTGAACGGCGACAAGATCGAGGACTCGCGCGACCTCGCCCGCAAGATCGCCGAGCTGCATCCGGACACCGATGTGAAGCTCTCGATCGTCCGCTATGGCGAAAAGCGCGAAGTTGACATGAAGCTCGGGACCTTCCCGAACAACAAGAAGCTCGCCTCGCTCGAGGACGATAACAAGCCCGAGGCAACGGCCGGCGAGCAGATGAAGGATCTCGGCCTTTCGCTCGCGCCGGCCGCCAAATTCCCCGGCGCGGGTGACGAGGGTGTGGTCATCACCGATGTCGATCCTCAGAGCGACGCCGCCGACAAGGGTCTCAAGCCCGGCGACGTCATCCTTCAGGTCGCCGGCGTGGACGTATCCAATCCCGCTGACGTCGCCGAAGGCGTGAAGAAGGCGATGGCCAACGCCAAGACGGGCACCGACAAGGATTCCGTCAAGGTGCTGATGCAAGTTAAGTCCGGCGATCAGACGCGCTTCGTCGCGCTCTCCCTGAAGAAGGCTTAAGCCTTCTATGCCGGAGGGCGGCGCGGGATCCCCCCACCGCGCCGCCCGCCCCTTTATCGCACCCGCGGCCCGTGCCCGTGTCGACAAGCGTCAACCCAGCTGAAACAGCGCCGCCAGGAGGTCTTCAATCCATGCGCGTTCTGGTGATCGAGGACGATCAGGAGACCGCGACCTTCCTGAAGCGCGCGCTGAAGGAATCCGGCCATGTCGCCGAATATGCCGGCGACGGTCAGACCGGGCTCGAGCTCGCCAAAAGCAATGCCTATGACGTCTTGATCGTCGATCGCATGCTGCCGAAATGCGATGGGCTTGCCGTCATCCAATCGCTGCGCTCGCAGGAGATCAGGACGCCGGCGCTCATCCTCTCGGCGCTCGGCGAGGTCGATGACCGGGTCAAGGGCTTGCGCGCCGGCGGTGACGACTATCTCACCAAGCCTTATGCCTTCACCGAGCTTCTCGCCCGTATCGAGGCCCTTGCCCGCCGCACCTCTCCCGAGGAGGGCAGCACGCGGCTTGCGGTGGGCGATCTCGTGCTCGACCGGCTATCGCATAAGGTGACGCGGGCGGGCGAGGCGATTATGTTGCAACCGCGTGAGTTCCGGCTGCTCGAATATTTGATGAAGCATGCAGGCCAAGTGGTGACCCGCACCATGCTGCTCGAGAATGTCTGGGACTATCATTTCGATCCGCAAACGAATGTCATTGACGTCCATATCTCGCGACTTCGCTCCAAGATCGACAAGAATTTCGGCAACCCGCTTCTTCATACGGTGCGCGGGGCTGGCTACACGATCCGTGACAGCGCTCACTAAGCTCTTCCGGACCACCACGTTTCGCCTATCGCTGACTTATCTTGCGCTCTTCAGCGCCGCTGCCGCCGTCGCCATCTTCTATCTCTATTGGAACACGACGGTGATGCTGTCGCGGCAGCTCAACCAGACGATCGAGGCTGAGCTCACGGGACTTGCCGAGCAATACCGCGCCGGCGGACTCGAGCAGCTCGTGCGCACGGTCGCCGAGCGGAGCGGCACCCCAGGCAACAGCCTCTATCTTGTCGCCGACAGCGACGGGCGGCGGGTCGCCGGCAATCTCAGCGCCGTCACGCAGGATCTGTGGAATAGCCTCGGACCCGTCGAGTTCGTCTATAGCCGCCCCGCGCCTGGTGGCGTGGAGAAGCGGCTCGCTTTTGCCAATGTGTTCCGCCTTCCCGGCGGCTACCGGCTGATCGTCGGCCGTGACATCGATGATCGCCGCGAGTTCGCGCGTATGACGCGGCAGGCTATGCTGTGGGGGCTGTTCGTCATTTTTCTGTTCGGGATCGGCGGCGGCTATTGGGTGAGCCGTAAGCTGCTAACGCGCATCGACGCCGTCGCCGAGACCACGCGCACTATCATGCAGGGGGATCTCACCGGCCGTCTGCCTGTGAACGGATCGGGCGACGAGCTCGATAGACTGTCGGAGAGCCTCAACCTCATGCTCGCGCGCATCGAGCAACTCATGGCGGGCTTGCGCGAGGTCTCGGACAATATCGCTCACGACCTCAAGACGCCGCTCAACCGCTTGCGCAATCGCGTCGAGGCGGCCTTGCGCGAACCTTATGGAGAGGTGGTCTATCGCGAGGCGCTGGAGCGCACCATCGAAGAGGCCGATGGCCTTATCAAGACCTTCAACGCGCTGCTCTCGATCGCGCGGCTCGAGGCCGGTGCCGGTGGCGAGAATCGCGAGCGACTCGATGTCTCGGCTCTCCTGCTCGACGTGGCGGACCTCTACGAGCCCGTCGCTGAGGAGCGGGGACTCGAGCTCAGGGCAGAACCAGCTTCCCCCATCTTCATCAACGCCGACCGCCAACTGCTCGGCCAGGCCATCGCCAATCTCATCGACAACGCCATCAAATATGGAACGGCCGAGCGGGCCGGCCATAATGGCGCGAAGCCCGAGGTCATGGTGAGCACGCGTGCCACCAACGGCACGGCCGAGATCGTGGTGACCGACCGCGGCCCCGGCGTGCCGGCGGCGGAGCGGGAGAGGGTGCTTGGCCGTTTCGTTCGCCTCGAGGCGAGCCGGTCCGAACCCGGCAGCGGGCTCGGTTTGAGCCTTGTCGCGGCAGTGGCAAGGTTGCATGGTGGCAGCTTGAGGCTAGAGGACAACGAGCCCGGGCTTCGCGTCGTGCTTGCCTTGCCGGTTGCCGGCGAGGCACTTACCAACGGTGCCGCGGCGCCCGTGCCTATGGGAGCAGAGATCAGGGCCACGTGAGCGCGTTCTTCGAGCGCATCGCCGAGACCCCGCAGATTTTTGACGCCGCGCGAGGGGCTGATGTCCTCGAGGGGCTAAAAGACGCATTTGCCGCGCCCCGCTTCGGCGAGGCGAGGCGCCTCGTGAGCGATGCACCCAAGGTGCGTGCGCTTCTTGGCGGGGCCTTCTCCGCATCGCACTATCTGGCCTCGCTCGCGTCGAGGAGCCCTGGCCTGCTGGCCGACACCCTGTTGCTCGATCCGGACGCGCATCTCGTCGAGGCCTCCACTACGCTCGCCGAGGAAATGGGACGTGCGGCCTCGGCCAGGGAGGCGATGGCCGGCTTGCGGCGCTTCAAGCGGCGGATCGCGCTTCTGACCGGCCTCGCCGATCTTGGCGGCGTGTGGCCGACGGAAGAGGCGCTCTACGCGATGAGCGTCGCCGCCGACGCCGCTCTCGAGCAAACGACATCCTACCTGCTCCGCAAGGCGCGCGAGGCAGGTCAGATCACGCCGCCAGCTGGCGAGACATCGTCTGCGCCGGGCTATTTCGTCATCGCCATGGGCAAGCTCGGGGCCTACGAGCTCAACTACTCCAGCGACATTGACCTCATCGTCTTCTATGACGCCGAGCGAGCGGGGCTGTCACCTGACATCGAGCCATCGCAGTTCTTCGTCAAGCTCACGCGCGAGCTGGTGCGCTTCATGCAGGAGCATACCGGCGACGGTTATGTCTTCCGCACCGATCTGAGACTGAGGCCCGATCCCGGCGCGACGCAGATTGCGCTCTCCACCGACGCAGGCCTCACTTATTACGAGAGCTACGGCCAGAACTGGGAACGGGCGGCGCTGATCAAGGCGCGCATCGCCGCTGGCGACACCACGACTGGCGAGGAGTTCCTGCGCCACCTCTCTCCCTTCGTCTGGCGCAAGTATCTCGACTTTTCTGCCATCGCGGACATCCACGCGATGAAGCGGCGGGTGCATGAGTACAAGGGCCACGGCGCCATTGCGGTCGAAGGGCACGACATCAAGCTCGGCAGGGGCGGCATCCGCGATATCGAGTTCTTCGCCCAGACGCAGCAGCTGATCGCAGGCGGCCGTCATCCCGAGCTCAGGACACGGGGCACGATCGAGACGCTCAAGCGGTTGGCGGCAGGCGGCTGGATCGCGCGCGAGGCCGAGAAGGAGCTTACCGAGACCTATCTCTTCCTGCGCCGGATCGAGAACCGGCTGCAGATGGTGGGCGACCAGCAAACCCATGTCATCCCGGCAGAGCGCGAGGAACTTCTTCGCGTCGCGCGCCTCTCGGCCTACGGTGACGCCAACGATTTTGGCGATGCGTTGATCTCGGCCTTCAAGCGGGTCGAGATGCATTACGGGGCTTTGTTCGAGAAGCTTCCGCCGGCGCCCATCTCGGCGCCAAACCTCGTGGTGGGGGTCGCTGAGGCCGATCCGGCGACGCTGGCGAGCCTTGAGAAGCTCGGGTTCCGCAATCCGAAGGCGGCGGTTGATGCTATTCGCGCTTGGCAGTCGGGCCGCTACGCCGCCACCCGCAGCGAGCGCGCCCGCGAGCGGCTGATCGAGTTCCTGCCCC
>JBLMXO010000055.1:0-2965 GCA_050257815.1 Actinomycetota bacterium | reverse complement strand
GGCTGCCAGATATAGGTCCAGCGCTCGCGGCAGGTCTTGGCGTCGATCGCGACCGTGGCGCGACCGAAGGTGAGATACATCACGCCTTTGTAGACGAGCGGGCTCGTCTGCACCGAGGCTGCCTGCTCGGAGCGATAGAGGCAGACGGCCCTCAGATCCTTGGCGTTGGCGGGCGTGATCTGATTGAGATCGACGAAGCGGGTGCCGGCGTAATCATGCGAGGTATAGAGCCAGGCATCGGTCACGGAGGAAGCTCCGTCGAGTTCGGCCTCCGTCGGACCCTCGACCTTCGGGACGGCGGGACCCGCAGGCTTTGTCTCCGCCGTGGTGTCTTTGAGCGTCGCAAGATAAGCGTAGAGGTTGGCGCGGCCGGTCTCGTCCGGCACCATGACGGTCATCGCCGTTCCCGGCACGAGCTTGCTCGGGTCAGCCAGAAATTTGATGAAGTTGTCGGCAGTCCAGGTAAGACCAGACCCTTGCAGCGCAGGGGTGTAGTGAAATCCGGGAAGAGAGGCCGCCTTACGCCCGGCAACGCCCGCAAGCGATGGGCCGATGCCATTTACTCCCGGCTGATTGGAATGACAGGGCGAGCATTGCGCCTGATAGATCTCCTGCCCGGCGCCGACATCTTCTGCCGCGAAAGCGGGGGCTGAGCCTGCTATCGCGAGCAGGCTCGTGACGAGAAGAACACGACGGGTCTGCATGGGCACGCGCTCCCAAAGGCGCGCGAAGCAACACATGGCCCGCGCGCAAGCTTATTCGGCGTGCCAACTCTGGCTGAGTTCAGAAAAGACCTGAAATGCCGCGTTGCTCTGGGATCAATAGCGCGAGGCTATGGAACTCAGCTTTCATGCGGGCCGCGCATCTCCTTGATGGCAACCTGGATGCGGCGCCACTCCTGCGCCTGATCCCTGTCGCCATCGCGATCGCACTGAACCGCTCTTTGCGCGGCCTCCAACTCGGCCCTCTCGCCAAGCGTGCTCACGAGGCTGCGGGCGAAAACGTGGATCTTATCCATCTCCATGGCGGGTCCTCCTCTTCTTGTTGTCGCTGTTGTCGTCGCTTGGGGCGCATGCGCACCCCGCGAAATCGAGCTTGGGCTGCACTGTGCATTGGCGTGCAAACCCACTCGATGACCTAAACCAATATTATACGCCAAAATTCCCGGGTCGTTTCAGCGAGACTCGGCTTCACGTTGCCACAAGCAAAATTCGCGGCGCCGCACTATGTAAGGGACCATGCCGAGTGCAACGAGAACATTGATCATCGTCAACGTGGCGGTCTTCGCGCTGCAAGCGCTTCTTGGCGATGTCCTGATCGCGAATTTCGCCCTTTGGCCTCTTGGGCATTTCGCCGTCGAGGGATCGCGGGCGACGGTCGGCTTCGAGCCATGGCAGCTCCTGACCTATGCCTTCTTGCATGGAAGCTTCATGCATATCGGACTCAACATGCTGGCGCTGTTCATCTTCGGGCCCGACGTCGAACGCGAACTGGGCACCAGCCGCTATCTCGTCCTCTATTTCGCCTCGGTGATCTCGGCGGCGTTAGTGCAGCTCCTCGCCATGGCCAGCGCTGCAGACATCTATCCGACCATCGGAGCTTCAGGCGGCATCTTCGGCGTCCTTCTCGCTTATGGGATGCTCTTCCCGCACCGCATTTTGGTCCTGCTCTTTCCGCCGATCCCTCTGCCCGCCTGGCTGATGGTGACGCTGTACGGCCTCATTGAGCTCGCCAACGGCGTGTTGGGGACGCAGGCTGGCGTCGCTCACTTCGCCCATCTCGGCGGCATGCTCGGCGCCTATCTCGTCCTGCGCTTCTCGCGCGGCCGCCAAAGGCTCGAACGCTGGTGAGGTCGCCTCTCTTCGGCTGAACCTTCCAAAGGCCCCGCCGCGGCGTGTTATAGTTTGCTCCATCGCGGGCAAGAAATCCGGCTGAAGACCATGGCGGGAGAAAGCGTCTGGCGGCGTCCTGCGCCGATCTGGTTGAAAATCCTCGCGGGTATCGTGGCGTTCCCGGCGCTGGGCGTCCTGATTGCGGTTCTCTTGGGGCGGGCACTTGGGGCGCCGGCGAACTGGGCGCTGATAGCGGCGGCCGTTGTCGGAGCCGTCGCGAGCTTCTTCCTGGCGCGCAAAACGTCGCTTCCGGCCGCTGGCGCTTTGGTCGCGCTGCCGCTGCTCGCTTATGCCCTCAGCTATTACGAAATCCAATCACTGCAGCAGGAGCCATCGGAAGGCGGCGGTCCCCGGTACGAAATGCAGGTGCCGCCTGAGCCTGAGGCGCCGGCTCCTGCGCCCGAGGAGGCCGCGCCTCCCCCGACCGCCGAAGCCGCACCGCCTCCTCCAGCCGAAGCCGCGCCTCCTCTACCTGCCGAAGCCGCGCCTCCTCCACCTGCCGAGCCCGAAGGCGGAGCGCAGCTTGGGACCCAAGGCGAGGCGGCGGCGCCACGGCCTTTGCCAGCTCCCTCGCCAGGACAGGGCGAGACCCATTACGAGGAGTGGTCTCCCCCGGCATCTCAACCCGGAGCGATCCCTCTAGGTGGGGCCGCTTCGCCGCCAACTGGGGACGACGGAGAGATCGTCGTGGGCGGACGCCAGCCCGAACAGTTGCCCGAGTTCCCCTGGCCGCCACCGCAGGCCTCGGCCTCCTATGTCCTCCCCGACAGGCTGCTCGCGAGCTACCACACGGTGGGAGCGGTCGTCGGCGCGATCATTGGTGCCCTCGAGCAGGGCGGTTATGTCGAGCGGAGCTTCTTCCGTACCGCGGCGGGCGGCGTAGCGCTCGTCACCCGACTCGAGCGCATCAATGACGACGGCAGCCCTTCGGCCGAGGCTGAGCGCTGGCCGAGCAGCGGGCAATACTCCGCTTCAAAAGAGGGCCTGCTTCAATTCCTGGAGGGGCTGTTCTACGTCGACCCGGGCCATTACCGGGTGATCGTGTTCGTCCTTCAGGACATGCCCTTCGCGCA
>JBLMXO010000054.1:0-3803 GCA_050257815.1 Actinomycetota bacterium | reverse complement strand
ACTCGCTATAGGCCACCTGCCAGAGCAGGAAATTCGACAAGCGGAGCTCGCCGCTCGTGCGAATGAGCAGGTCCGGATCGGGTAGTCCGGCGGTGTCGAGATAGGTAGCGAAGCGCTCCTCGGTCACCTCGGCGGGAGCGAGCACACCTTTGTCGACGTCCTCTGCGATGCGGCGCGCGGCGCGGGCAATCTCGTCGCGGGCGCCGTAGTTGAAGGCAATGGTGAGATTGAGAGAGCTGTTGTCCTTGGTCAGCTCGACGGCGTCATCTATGAGTCTGAGCAGGTCACGCTCGAGCCCTTCACGCGTGCCGATCACGCGGATCTTCACCCCGTTCTTGTGCAGATCGGCAAGATCGCGGCGGATGAAACGTCGAAGCAGGCCGAACAGATCGTTGATCTCCTGACGTGGCCGCGACCAGTTCTCAGAGGAGAAGCTGAACAACGTGAGATGAGTGATGCCGAGTTCCTGTGCGGCGCTGACCGTGCGCCTCACGCTTTCCACCCCTTGGCGGTGACCTTCGGTGCGCGGCAGGCCGCGCTCGGCTGCCCATCGTCCATTGCCGTCCATGATGATGGCGATGTGACGGGCAACAGGCCTGTCGGTTGCACTGAAGGCAAGCTTATCCATCGCCAGCGTCACGGTCGGCTGCTCCGGTTAGGGGCAAGGGGATGTGCGCGCGCCTTACCCATTAGACCTGCATGATCTCGGCTTCCTTGCTTGCAAGGGCCTCGTCGATTTCCTTGATGATCTTATCGGTCAAGTCCTGCACCTTGGTTGAAAGCGCATGGTGCTCGTCCTTGCCCATCTCGTGGTCCTTCTCAGCGCGCTTTAGATGCTCCATGCCGTCGCGGCGGACATTGCGCACTGCGACGCGCGCCGCTTCCGCATATTTGTGAGCGACTTTGACAAGCTCCTGCCGCCGCTCCTGGTTGAGCTCAGGGATCGGCAGACGCAAGAGCTGACCCTCGACCACCGGGTTCAGTCCAAGGTCACTCTCTCTGATCGCCCGTTCGACGGCGCCTACCTGGCTCCTGTCCCAAACCTGCACGGTGATCAGGCGGGGCTCTGGCACGTTGATGGTGGCGAGCTGGTTGAGCGCCATGGGATTGCCGTACGCCGTGACCATGATCGGATCGAGCAGACTCGCATTGGCTCGGCCGGTGCGCAAGCCACCGAACTCGCCCTTGAGCACGGTGATTGCGCCGCGCATCCGCCGTTCGATCTCCTTCAGGTCGAAGCTAGCCATTTCGCCTTCCCTGCCGTCCCGGGTCCCGGCTTCTCATTGGGCCAAGCCACTCCCAGCGAACGGAATGAGCGCGTCCTCAAGCCCCTCGTTCCCCGTCGATCATGGTCGAGGAACCCTTTCCTTGCAGCACGCGAGCCAAGCTACCTTGGCTCTTGATGGAAAACACAATTATCGGAATTCGATTGTCCCGGGCAAGGGCGATTGCGGCACCATCCATGATGCGCAAATCTTGCTTAAGGACGTCATCGTAGCTCAGGCGGTCATACCGCTTGGCATTGGGGTTGGTTTTCGGGTCGGCGCTGTAGACGCCGTCGACCTGAGTTCCCTTGAGCAGCGCGTCGCAACCCATCTCGGCGGCGCGAAGAGCGGCAGCCGTGTCGGTGGTGAAGTAGGGATTGCCGGTGCCACCAGCACAGATGACCACCCTGCCCTTGTCGAGATGGTCGAGCGCCTTGTCGCGGATATAGACTTCGCAGATCGTGGGCATGGCGATTGCCGAGAGCACGCGCGCGGGGCGTCCCTCTCGCTCGATCGACGCCTGCAGGGCGAGCGCGTTCATCACCGTGGCCAGCATACCCATATAGTCGGCATGCGCCCGGTCGATACCGACCTCGGCCGCCATCAGCCCGCGGAAGATGTTGCCGCCGCCGACAACGAGGCAGATCTCGGCGCCAGCTGATGCCGCCGCGGCAATGTCGCGGGCGATGGGCGCGATCACGTCGAGATCGATGCCGTAGCCCTTGTCGCCGGCGAGCGCCTCGCCCGACAGCTTGAGCAGGATGCGCTGAAAGCGGAGGTTTTTGGCCGCTGTCTTCCCTGCCATCAGCCTCGCCTCCCCGTGCTGCAAGCCTCGCCGAAGCATTATAGCCGGAGGAGGCAGCCGCAAAACGATCCTTAAGCCGCCTCCTCGCTCGAGCGATCGATGCCCTCGCCGAGCGCGAAGCGATAGAACCCGGTGACCTTGATCGGCGCACCAGCTGCCTTCTCGGCGGCGGCGACGGCTTTGGCCACGGTCGTGTCGGGATCGTGCACGAAGGCCTGTGCGAGCAGCACGACCTCCTCGTAGAATTTGCGCAAGCGCCCCTCGACCATCTTCTCAATGACATTGGCGGGCTTGCCGGATTCCTTCGCCTGCTCCATCAGCACGGCGCGCTCACGATCGACGAGCCCCTTGTCCAGGCTCGCGACGTCGACCGCTTGCGGGTTTGCCGCGGCGATATGCATGGCAACCTGACGTCCAAAACTCTTGAGCGCCTCCGCATCGCCGGTCGATTCGAGCGCCACGATGACGCCGATCTTGCCGAGGCCGGGCGCCATCTGATTGTGGATGTAACTCGCCACCGCGCCGTTCTTCACCTCGAGATAGGCGGTACGGCGGAGAGTCATGTTCTCGCCAATCGTGCCGATCATCTCTTTGACGGTGTCGGCAACGCTTGCCTTGCTGCCGGGGAACTTGGCGTTGCCGAGCTTGTCGAGATCGCCCTTGGCGCCGAGCGCAGCCTCGGCTATGCCACGCGCCATTTTCTGGAAGGTCTCGTTCCGCGCGACGAAATCGGTCTCCGAGTTCACCTCGACGAGGGCCGCATGCTTGGCGTCAGCGGCGAGCCCGATCAGGCCCTCAGCGGCGACGCGGCCAGCCTTCTTGGCGGCCTTGGCGAGGCCCTTGGCTCTCAGCCAATCCACAGCGGCCTCCATGTCGCCGCTCGTCTCGGCGAGCGCCGCCTTGCAATCCATCATGCCCGCGCCGGTCTTCTCGCGCAGGTCCTTGACCATGGTTGCAGTAATGGTCATGCCGTTCCTCTGCTTACTGGCTGCCCCGTTTGCCCGCGGTGGCTTAGTGCTAATCAACTTGCTCGGTGGCCTCACCGCTGCCCTCGGGCCTTCCCTTACGGGGGCCACGGCGATCGGGCCGGCCTTTGCCATTGCCCCTCGCCTCACGGATCGGCTTCTTGCGGCGATCGGGCCTCGCTGCCGGTCGCTCTGAAGACTCCTCGCCCTCGAGCTCAGCCTCTGACGCCGGCTCCTCGGCGGCGCCGAGATCGATGCCGACCGCACCTTGTGCGCGCTCGATGCCGTCGATCGCTGCCCGTGAAATCAGATCGCAATAGAGCGTGATGGCCCGGCCTGCATCGTCGTTGCCCGGAATCGGATGGCTAATCCCTTCGGGATCGCAATTCGAATCCACGACGGCTACCACCGGCATATGCAGCTTGCGTGCCTCGGCGATGGCGATCGATTCCTTGTTGGTGTCGATCACGAAGAGAAGGTCGGGCAGAGCGCCCATGTCCTTGATGCCGCCGAGCGAGCGCTCGAGCTTGTCCTTCTCGCGCGTGAGCTGGAGCAGCTCCTTCTTGGTGAGACCGTGCGTCTCGCCGGCCAGCAACTCCTCAAGCGACTTCAGCCGTTTAATAGAGTTCGAGATCGTCCGCCAGTTCGTCAGAGTGCCGCCGAGCCAACGGTGATTGACGTAATACTGCGCGCAAGACTTGGCCGCGTCAGCGACGGCCTCAGAGGCTTGGCGCTTGGTGCCGACGAAGAGGACGCGGCCGCCCTTGG
>JBLMXO010000053.1:0-6327 GCA_050257815.1 Actinomycetota bacterium | reverse complement strand
ACGGCCGCCGGTCGGCGGGGACGAGCTTGCCGCCAGCCGACGCACCGTGCCTGGGAAGCCGGATCAAATCTGGATCTGGTGGATGCACCCCGACGGAGAGACTTGGCGCATCATCGATCTCCTGCTCGACGGTCATAGTGTCGTCGATGCGGAGATCCACGAATACGCCAACGTCTTGGCCAGCAACAACGGTGACATTAACGCGCTCATTGCCTTCATGCACAAGCGAGCGGGAACATGATCGCGTCTCGTGCGACCTCTAAAGGGCTTATGGTGCTTGAGCATGTCGACCATTCGTTCGACGATGGCCGCATTGTCGCGCTCAAGGACGTCAACCTCACCTTCGGCGAGGGCGAGTCTGTGGCCATTCTCGGTCCGAGCGGGAGCGGTAAGACCACGCTCATCCTCGTGATGTGCGGCATCAGGATTCCGACGAGTGGCGTCCTTCGCTGGAAAGGCGAGCCCGTCACCACGCTGCGGCAGTGGTCTGATTTGCGGCGCGAAGAAATTGGTATCGTGTTTCAGGAGTTCAATCTGTTTCCCACGCTCACCGCCAGCGAGAATGTCGAGGTCGCGATGTTCGGCTCGGGCCTCAGCAGCAGCGAACGCAGGCGCCGGGCTGAGCAAGCGCTCGGTACCGTCGGTCTCGGTGACCGCGTTACGCACTTGCCGCAGGAGCTGTCCGGCGGCGAGCGTCAACGCGTTGCCATTGCGCGAGCCATCATCAACGATCCCATGCTCATTCTCGCCGACGAGCCGACCGGTAACCTCGACAGTGCCAGCGCGTCCGCGACCTTGGACCTTTTGTTCGACCTGCAGCGTGCGCGGGGGGTCACGCTTGTCATGGTCTCTCACGCGCCAGACCTGGCGAGGCGCTGCAAACGGCAGATCAAGATGAGGGACGGGAAGGTTATCGACCAAATGTCGGCACCTGTCCGCGAGGAGAAGGCGCTATGAACCACCTGCAACTTGCCTTCCGCAACCTCCAGCGACGCCCCACCCGCTCGATCCTCACCGTGCTGGGTGTCGCGGTCGCCGTCGGCAGCTTCATCACGCTTTATGGACTGTCACGCAGTGTCAACGCGAACGTGCAGCAAGCCTTCGAGGAGCGCGGCACGGATCTCACCGTCAGACGCCGCGGCATTGCCGAGCCGTTTGGCGGGACGGTGCCGGAGTCAGTCATCCCGGACATCGCCAAGATTCCTGGAGTGGCCGCCGTCTCCGGCCAACTCCTTACCTTTGCCGCCACCGACAATGACGACCATGTCATCGCCTTCGGCTGGCCCGAGGACAGCTTCTTTTGGTCAGATGTTCCTCTGGCCGACGGGCGCGTCCCGAAACCTGGTGAGCGGAAGTTCGCGTTGGTCGGCAAGGATATCGCCAATACGCTCAATAAGCACATCGGCGACGACATCGGTCTGCTCGGCGAGAAATTCAAAATCATCGGGCTGACGAACTATACGTCAGTCATCAACCGCAACGCCGTGATTGCTAGCCTTTCCGACCTCCAAGAAGCGACTTTTCGCAACGGATCGGTGACCTTCATTGCGGTGAGACTGGCCAACCCGGCGGACCAACCGGCGAGCGATCGCATCGCCAAGGCGATCGAGGCACTGGGCGAACTCTCCGTGAGCAGGAGCGAAGCCATGCTCAAGAACGACAGCCTGGTTGGCCTGCTCGATGCGGTGTCGAGCTCGATGGCGTGGGTTGCGCTCCTCATGGGTGTCCTCATGGTGCTCAATACGCTGCTCATGGCAGTGCTCGAGCGCACGCGCGAGATCGGCATCCTGTCTGCGATCGGCTGGTCGACCGAGCGCATCATGGGGGCGCTGGTGATTGAGGGCTTTCTGTTGTCTGCCGCCGGCAGCTTGCTCGGCATCTTGCTCGGCATCGGCGGCTCTCGGCTGTTGAGCGCAATCCCGGCTATTGGCCGCTACGTCGCGGTGCGGCCGACGCCGGGGCTCATCATCGTTACGGCGATCGCCGCCATCGCGCTCGGCATTCTCGGCTCGTTTTACCCAGCATTCGTTGCGACGAGGGCAAGTCCGGCTGAGGCACTCGAGCGCGCTTGAGATTGCAACGGGGTCAGCCGCGCCCGGCCTTGACACGCAAACCGGGCGCTGGCCGCTCAAGCACCACCTCGCGGCGGAAGCGATAGAGACGAGCGGGCCTTCCGCCGGTTTCGGTCGAGACATTGCCGGTCGCCTCGACGAGGCCGCCCTTCTCGACCAGCCTGCGGAAGTTCTGCTTATGCAGCAGCGTTCCCGAGATCGCCTCGACGGTCTTTTGCAGATCGTAGAGGGTGAATTCTGGCGGCAGAAGCTCGAACACCACCGGTCGGTATTTCAGTTTGCCGCGCAGGCGCCCGAGCGCCGTCGCAAGGATGCGGCGATGATCGAACTCCATCGGCCGTCCAAGCTCGGGGAGATCTGACCATTGCGCGGCCGCGGGGCGCCCGTCGCGGGCAGCTTCGGCCACGAGCCCGGCCTCATAGAGCAGCTCGTAGCGCTCGAGCACTTTCTCCTCGTCCCAAGCGCCGTTGATGCCAAAGCCAATCCTGAGCCGCTCCGCGCGTCTCAGCGGCCTAGCCGGCTCGTCGGGAAGAGGCGGCCGCTCGGCCCATTCCTTCAGCCTCGGCTCGATTTGCTCGGTGAGAATATCGGGCTTCCCCTTACGCCAATCCTCCCACGGGAAATACGCGTACCAGGGTGACCAATGCGATCCCATCAACCCATCACCGGCGCCGCGGGTAAGGGCGAGATAGCCCACCGACAGCGTATGCGCGCCGCCCGGCTCGGCATGGCGCCCGCGATCACCGAACGTGTAGAGCTGCTCGACATAGCCGAGCTCGAGCCCGGTCTGACGCTTCACCCATTCGCGCAAGCCGATCTCAAGCGTGCGGTGCGCCCGCGGCGCGAAAGTACCGTAGGGAAGCGCATCGAAGGTGCCGGAACTCGCTGTCCCTGGTCCAACCACCAGAATATGTGGCTGCTGCTCGCGCACCGTGACGATGGCGGCGTTCAGCCCAAGCTCGATCTTGGGATCGGTGCGCTCGGTCTCGGTGTCGAGATGCGGCGTCTTGCGCCTTGCTTCGCCCATGGACGTCTAGGCTGCGAGCCGCGCCGGCAAAGAGAAGACCTTGGCTTCCTCGACGATCTTGCCGCGCCCGATATCCTCGACCGCAGCCATCATGCGCCCGTCGCGACAAAGTGCCTCATCGGCGAGCGCGACGAGAAGCCGGTTCGGATAGGCGGTCGGCGAGGCGCGGCGGAGCGCATGGGCCACCTTGATCTCATCGACGTGGGGGTTGAGGGCACACAGCGTGATGAAAGCGGCCGCCGTCGAGCGGCTGATTCCAGCCCAGCAGTGGATCAGCAGCGGCGCCTTGCGGTCCCAATCGAGCGCGAACTTGACCAGATCGGCGACATGGGACTCGTGAGGAAGCACGAGACCCTCTTGCGGCTCGCAGATATCGTTCATGGCGAGTCTGAGATGTCGGTTCTTGCCGATCGAGGGCGGAGTGTCGATCAAGGTCTCGCCGTTGATGAGTGTCACGAGATGGCTCACTCGCGCATCGGCGACGGTCGTGGCGACAAGGCTCAAGGGAGCGACGTAGATAGTCTCTTTGGTCATGGCGGCGCGCACTCTAGCGCGTTCTCTTGGCAAAATCAGGGAGGTCATGGTCGTTGTGTTCGACGGGGCCCGACGCCCTTTTTCGGCTGCACATTTAGCTGTTTGAATCGCTTGAGGAAACGAACCTCTGCCTCGGTGGCTGGAAGCGGGCTTAAGTGGGACAGAGTGTTGACGAGCGAAGAACTTAGGCCGCGCGGCTGGCCGAAGAATCGCCGTGCCTCCTCGCGCGAGAAGCCGGCCAAGCCGGTAGCCTCGTAATAGGCCGCGATCTTGTCGGCGCGCTTTATGAGCTTTGTGATGTCGGTCGGCAATGCGGCGGGAAGACCGAAGCGCATATGGATCGCGGCGAGCAATCTCGCCTCGAAGGCGCGGTAATCCAGCGAGAGCGCGGCCTTGAATGGGCTGATCAGGTCGCCAATGACGTATTCCGGCGCGTCATGCATCAGGCTAGCCAGCCGGAATGGCGCGCCGAGCCCGGGCTCAATCTCGCCGACAATGCTCTCGACGAGAAGACTGTGCTGCGCCACCGAGAATGCGTGCTCGCCGTCAGTTTGGCCGTTCCAACGGGCAACGCGGGCGAGGCCATGAGCGATATCCTCGATCTCGATATCAAGCGGCGAGGGATCGAGAAGATCGAGCCGACGTCCGCTCAACATGCGTTGCCATGCGCGCGGTGCGCCCACATTGGGCCTAATTGATGACTCGATCTTTCGTGCAATCTTCATGAAACTAGGCGAAGCCGGACGATGACAATCGCGTGATCAAGACTGTGCGATCAGTTCAGGAAAAGTTGGACGAATCTCGCGCATAATGCCATTCATTGCGTGTTTTGTCAGACTACTGGCGATCTAAAGTCACGTGGGAGAGAGGCAGATGGCTAAGTTGCCGAGATATTCGTTGGCGCATGATGATAAAAAGAAATGCTGGGTGCTGAAGCATGAAGGGACTGGGCAAGCCGTGAAGAGCTTCGCCACCAAGGCCAAGGCCACGAAGGGCGGCGTGCTCGAGAAAGCCGTTGGTGGTAAGGGCTCGGTCCGCATCAGAAAGCGCAACGGCAAGATCCAAGAAGAGCGCACCTATCCTCGGAGCGCCGATCCGCGCGGCTCTAAGGGTTAAGTGGCATTCGGCCAAGCCGTGCGCAAGCTGCATGGCGGTGACAGCTCGTGAGATGGTCGTTGACCATTCCTGTCGCCTGCATGAAGGCGTAGACAATCGTGGGACCGCAGAACTTGAAGCCGCGTGACTTGAGGTCCTTGGAGATGGCGCGCGACAGGTCCGTCTCGGCGGGAATCTCGGTCATCGCCTTGTAGCGGTTGACGATCGGCTTGCCGTCGACAAAGCCCCAGAGATAAGTGCTGAAGCCCGCGCCTTGCTCCATCATCTGGAGCCAGGTGCGGGCCGAGGCGATTGCGCCTTCGATCTTCGCGCGATTGCGCACGATGCCTTCATCGCGCATCAGCGCTTCGACCGTCTTGCTGGTGTATCTGGCGACCTTCTCCGGGGCGAATCCGTCGAAGGCGCTGCGGAAGGCTTCGCGCTTCCTGAGAATGGTGATCCAGGACAGTCCCGCCTGGAACCCGTCGAGAACGAGCTTCTCGTAGAGCGCCCGGTCGTCGCGCTCGGGTACGCCCCATTCCTCGTCGTGGTAGGCGATATAGAGCGGGTCGGTGCCCGGCCAGGGGCAGCGCTTGATCTCTTTGCGGCTCATGCGCTGAGCGCGGTGACGGGCACTAAGAAGCGCGCGAACTCGGGCTGTCTGAGCGTGATCTTGACCTCTCCCACCTTGAGTTCGCTGCCCTTCGCCAAGGCTTCCTCGGCACGGTCGAGTCTGATCAAGGCAAGCCCCGAGGTGCCGCTCGATGAGCCGATCGTGCCGATGGGGACACCCCCCGCCGTGACCTGCGTACCTGAGGGCGGAAGCTCGGCCTCGCCCTCTATCGGCACGATGCGCTTGCGCGCGAGCCCGCGATGCTCCATGCGCGAGACGAGTTCCTGGCCGACATAGCAGCCCTTCTTGAAATCGACGCCGTTCAATTGATCGAATAAGGCCTCGTGGGGAAACGTGTCCCCGAAGCTATAGTCGCGGCCGCCCTCCGGCACGCCGAGCTTGATTCGCATGGCATGGTAATCGGCTTCTGCGGCACTCGTGCAGGCAAGTTCGCTGAGGTTAGTGCCGCCCGGCAGCAACGCGCGTAGCCCCAGCGTGGCAAGGCGCGGATCGGGATAGGCAATCGCTCCGTCTGGCAGGCGAGGGGAGCCGCCCCACACGGCGGCGACAGCCAGATCAGGCTCCTCCTTCATCTCGACCTTGGACCTGAGCCGGTAAAAGCCGAGCCGCTTGATGAGCTCGGCGAGCCTGTCCTTCGCCACGTCGATCAGGAAATCCTCCTTAGCCGCGACCACGAACAGCTCGAACAGGATTTTTCCTTGCGGGGCGAGCAGCCCGGCATACATGGCCTGTCCGTCCGCAAGCTTGCCGACATCGTTGGTCAACATCCCTTGCAGGAATTTCCGTGCGTCGGTGCCTGTTACTCTGAGAACCGCGCGGTCGGCGAGGAGCGCCGCTTGGCAATGGCTCATCTTTTGTCCTTCTGCTACCAAGGCGTCCCGATGCTATGAAGCTATTGAAGCGGGGGTTGCCCCGCAAGTGAGCTTGAGCGGAACCTTGGCCGAAACCTTCGACCTCGTTTTCAA
>JBLMXO010000052.1:0-5678 GCA_050257815.1 Actinomycetota bacterium | reverse complement strand
CCGTAGCCGAATTTCTGGTGGAACACGCGCGCACCGACTTCGAGCCCCGCGCCCTCCGCCGTGCTCGCGGCGACGAGCGTGCCGTCGATGGTGATGGGCTCGCGCGAGCGCTTCTGCTCTCCGCCGCGTGGGCGATTGGCTTTCGCGCGCCGCCAGCCCGGCGTCTCGTAGAAACCGGCGGCGAACAGGTTCTCTGCCGTGTCGAAGCGGCTCGGCCCGTAGCCGCGCATGCCCTTGTCCTCCGCGACCTCGACATGATCGACCGGCAGCTCGTCGATGAAGCGCGAAGGCAGCGCCTGCTGCCAGGTGCCGTGATTGCGGCGGTTCTGCGCGAAGGTAATCTTGGCGAGCTTGCGCGCCCGTGTGAGCCCCACATGGGCGAGTCTCCGCTCCTCCTCGAGGCCGGCGCGCCCCGATTCATCCAGGCTCCGCTGATGGGGGAGGAGCCCTTCGTCCCAGCCGGGGAGGAACACCGTGTCGAATTCGAGCCCCTTGGCGCTGTGCAACGTCATCAGATTGACGCGAGTGTCGCCTTCCTCGGTGGTCGCGTCCATCACCAGCGAAACGTGCTCGAGGAAGCCAGCGAGCGTATCGAACTCCTCCATGAAGCGGATCAGCTCTTTCAGGTTCTCTAGCTTGCCTTGCGCCTGTTGCGAGCGCTCGGCCTGCCACATGCCGGTGTAGCCCGACTCATCGAGGATGAGCTCGGCGAGCTCGGTATGGCGCATCGTCTCGATCAAAGAGCGCCAGCGGTCGAACGAGGCGATGAGATCGGCGAGCGCCTTGCGCGCCTTGGGCTTCAGCTCCTCGGTCTCGACGATCAGCCGCGCCCCCTGCATCAGGGAAACCCCGCGAGCGCGCGCCAGCTGATGCAGCGATTTCAGGCTCGACTCGCCGAGGCCCCGGCGCGGGGTATTGACGATGCGCTCGAACTTGAGATCGTTGGCCGGGTTGAGCGTCACCTCGAAATAGGCGGTCGCGTCCTTGATCTCCTGGCGCTCGTAGAAGCGCGGGCCGCCGATGACGCGGTAGGGGAGGCCAAGCGTGATGAACCGGTCTTCGAACGCGCGCATCTGGAACGAGGCGCGCACGAGGATGGCGATCGCGCTCAACGACTGGCCTTGGCGCTGGAGCTGCTCGATGTCCTCGCCGATGACGCGTGCCTCTTCCTCGTCGTCCCAGCAGCCCTCGACTAGGACCTTCTCGCCTTCGTGGCCGTCGGTTCGAAGCGTCTTGCCGAGACGGCCCTTGTTGTGGGCGATCAGGCCTGAGGCCGCGCCGAGAATATGCCCGGTCGAGCGGTAGTTGCGCTCGAGCCTGATGATCTTGGCGCCGGGGAAGTCGGTCTCGAATCTCAGAATGTTATCGACCTCTGCTCCGCGCCAGCCATAGATCGACTGATCGTCGTCGCCGACGCAGCAGATATTGCCGTTGCCCTGGGCGAGCAGCCTGAGCCACAGATATTGCGCGACGTTAGAGTCCTGGTACTCGTCGACCAGCATGTACCGGAAGCGCTGCTGGTATTTCTCGAGTACGTCCTGGTGCTCCTGGAACAGGCGCAAATTCTCAAGCAGCAGATCGCCGAAATCGGCGGCATTCAGCTCCTTCAGCCGTCTCTGATAGAGCGCATAGAGGTCTCGCGCGCGGCCATTGGCAAAGGCGAAGCTCTCGCCCTCTGGCACGCGCTTGGGCGTAAGCCCACGGTTCTTCCAGCCGTCGATCATGGCGGCAAGCACCCGCGCCGGCCAGCGCTTCTCGTCGATGTTCTCAGCCTCGAGCAATTGCTTGAGCAGCCTGATCTGATCGTCGGTGTCGAGCACGGTGAAGGAGGGCTTAAGGTCCACGAGCTCGGCATGGCGGCGCAGAATCTTCACCCCGATGGCGTGGAACGTGCCGAGCCAGGGCATGCCTTCGACGATGCCGCCGATCAACTCGGCCACGCGCGCCTTCATCTCGCGCGCCGCCTTGTTGGTGAAGGTGACGGCGAGAATCTCGTAGGGCCGCGCCTTGCCTAAGCTCAAAATATGGGCAATGCGGGTGGTGAGCACCCTCGTCTTGCCGGTGCCGGCGCCGGCGAGCACGAGCAGCGGGCCATCCAGCGTTTCGACTGCCTCGCGCTGTTCCTCGTTCAACGCATCGAGATAGTGGCTGGCACGCTTCCGCATGGCGCGCTCGGAGATCGGGCGCGGGCCCTCCTCGTCCTCCTCTGGAGAGGGAAGGGCGGCTTGGGCAGAGGAGCGAATCTTTGTCATCGAGCTTGAAACTATACCATTGGCGCGTGCCGACAAAAAAAGAGCGGCGCTCGCGGAAGGGATGACTAACTCGGAGCTAGGTCCGCTTTCGCCCGGTTGCAACCCTGCAGGACGCGGCGTGTGGCGCGCCGATCAAACCGACAAAAAATCGCAGGACAAGGCTGTTAATAGAAGTTGCAGTGCAGCAAAGGCGCTGCCAAAAAGAGCCTCGGCACTGTGATAAATCGGGAGAGAGGGACATGCGTCACGCTTTGACAATGGGTACCGTCGCGCTCGCTATTGCGGGATTTGCCTTAGCCGCGTTCGGCGCGAAGCCAGCTTTGGCCAGTTGCCAACTCGTCACCGCGACCCATAGCGCCGACTCCAAGGCCGAGGCGGTGACCAGTTCCCGCGCGCTCGCCTTGCAGAGTGCTTATGACTTGAAGCGCTCTAGAGGCTGGACCTCGGTCAGTCTGAGTGCACGGAAGGTGAAGGGCGATCCGTTCTGGAAGGCCGTTCGCCCCAATGGCGTTCCGCCCGAGGCCCAACTCAAGCCCGATCTCGTGACCTCGCGCTTCTACACGACCTGCTTCACCGGGGTCGTCGTTCCTTACGTCTGCACGACAGGCTCTGCGGTTTGCGGCAGCCGTTAGTTGGCGAGGGCTCCCGATGTCTTCTAGGAGGCTCATGCGTCGCGCAGCAGGTGCTGGCTTCGCTTGTTTCGGCGCTCTCTGGCTCGGGCTGTACGGCCTTAGCCCTGCGGAAGCCGGATGCGAGCTGGTGAAGGCGACGGCGAGCGAATCTTCGCCTGCCGAGGCTGCCCGCACCTCGCAGGGGCTGGTGGTCCAGGGCGCCAACGAACTAAAGCGAACGCGGAGGTGGGCCTACCTGACCCTCTATGCCCACAAGGTGAAGGGCGATCCCTTCTGGAAAGCGGTGAGGCCGAACGGTGTCCCGGCCTACGCTCAGATCCATCCCGATATCGTGACGGCACGCTTCTATACGACCTGCTTCACCGGCGTCGTAGTTCCTTACGTCTGCACCACCGGCTCTGCCGCCTGCGGCCAGTAACAACACGCCGCAAGGGCATGTGGCAGGGGCGCTTCATTTTGGCGCCCCAACCTTGCCACATGGCTTGGTAAGCTCATTTTCAGGCTTACATGCCTGAATGGATCAACTGAGCCAAGGCCAGCGTCGTGTTTCCGAACTATAGCTTAGGTGAGCGGGTGGCCGACGGGTGTATCCACGCTGTCGGGATCGCCGCGAGCCTGATCGCGCTTGGCGCATTGCTCGTCATCGGCGTGCAATCGCAGATGACGCTGTGGGTGGTGAGCCTCGCCATCTATGGCCTGGCGCTCGTCGCCATGTTCAGCTGCTCGGCCTGCTACAACCTCATCATGCATCCGCCGAAGCTGAAAGAGGTGTTTCGCCGGCTCGATCACGCAGCGATCTTCCTCATGATCGCCGGCACTTATACGCCCTTCGTCCTGATCAAGATGAACAACGCCTGGGGACTGACCCTTTTGGCGGTAGTGTGGACCATCGCCATCATCGGCATCGTCATAAAGCTCGCCATCCCTCGTTTCCTCGAAGGTCTCACCGTCGGGCTTTATCTCGCGCAGGGCTGGGCGATCGTCGCCGCCTGGCATCCGCTGGTGACCGCGGTTCCGATCTGGGTTGCGATCCTGCTCGGAGTCGGCGGGCTGCTCTACACGATCGGCGTTGTGTTCCATCTGTGGGACCGGCTGCCGTATCAGAACGCGATCTGGCATGGGTTCGTCCTCTCTGCCGCGAGCTGCCATTTTGCCGCCGTGCTCGGCGTGGTCGGCGTCTAGCGGCAAAAGCCCGAGCATTTCATAAACCTCTCCCTATAGAATGCGCCCGTGACGATGGGTGTCGCAGAAGCGAAGCTTGGGGCGAGCGGGGAGGACAAAGAGGCCCTGTTCGCACGCCTTGCCGCGCGCTTCGCTAAGCGCTTCTCAAGAAGCCAGGCGCTCAGAGACCAGCACGCCAACACGCTGACCTGGCTCAAGCTCGAGCCGCCAGACGCGGTACTGTTCGCCGAGAGGGCTGCGGAAGTCTCGGAGGTGGTGAAGCTCTGCGCCGACGCGCGCGTACCGATCATTCCCTTCGGCACCGGGACCTCGCTCGAAGGCCATGTCAATGCGCCGTTCGGCGGGATCTCGCTCGATCTTTCGCGCATGAACCGCATTGTGGCCGTGCATGAAGGCGATCTCGACTGCATCGTCGAACCCGGCGTTACGCGCAAAAGCCTCAACGATCATTTGCGCGACATGGGACTGTTCTTCCCCGTCGATCCCGGCGCCGACGCGAGCCTCGGCGGCATGGCCGCGACGCGCGCATCCGGCACCAACGCCGTGCGTTACGGCACCATGCGCGACGCAGTGCTCGGGCTCGAGGCCGTGCTCGCCGACGGCAGCATGATCACCACCGGGGGAAGGGCGCGGAAGTCCTCGGCCGGCTATGATCTCACCCGGCTCCTCGTCGGCTCGGAAGGGACGCTCGGCATCATCACGCAGATCACGCTCAAGCTCCACGGCATCCCCGAGACGATCCTCTCGGGCGTCTGCCCCTTCGGCTCGATTGAAGGTGCGTGCAATACGACCATCGCCGCTCTGCAGATGGGACTTCCCCTTGCCCGCATCGAGCTCGCCGACGAGGTACAGGTCCGCGCCTGCAATGCCTATTCGCATCTTGCTCTTCCCGAGACGCCCACTCTGTTCGTCGAGTTTCACGGGACACCACTAGGCGCGCGCGAGCAGGTCGAAGCCTTTGCCGAGATCGCGCGTTCAGAAGGGGGAGGGGAGCTGATCTGGGCCGAGCGCCCCGAGGATCGCAGCAAGCTCTGGCAAGCACGCCACGACGCCTATTGGGCGGCCCGCGCTTTGAGACCGGGAGCCGAGCTTCTCACCACCGATGTCTGCGTTCCCATCTCGGCGCTCGCCGCCTGCGTCGTCGAGACGAGGGCCGACGTCGATCGCCTTGGCCTTATTGCGCCGATTGTGGGCCATGTCGGCGACGGCAATTTCCATGTCATGCCGCTCATCGTTCCCGAGGAGAGGGGCAAGGCGCGCGAATTCGTCGATCGCCTGGTCGAGCGGGCACTCAAGTTCGAGGGCACATGCTCCGGCGAGCATGGGGTGGGGGAAGGCAAGATCGCCTATCTCGCGGCCGAGCACGGGCTTGGAGTGGGGGTCATGGTTGCCATAAAAAAGGCGCTCGATCCGTTGAATATCCTCAATCCTGGCAAGATTTTTGCGTTAACATAAAGAAGCGTCGCGGGGGCCAGGGCCGGCCGGCGCTCTTTGGCGTTGCCGGGTGACTGCGCGCTCAAATCCAGGCCTTGGGCACACGACTTGAACTCGTTCCTGCTTGCATTGACGGCATTGCTGATCTTGGTGCTGAGCGCGCTCTTCGCTGCGCCGC
>JBLMXO010000051.1:0-6321 GCA_050257815.1 Actinomycetota bacterium | reverse complement strand
AGAACAGATGGCCGTCGCTCAAGCTCGACCTGCTCGCGGTCAACCAGCTCTTCACGCCCTTCTTCGGCGCCGGCTTCTACTACAAGACCTTCATGTGGCCGGCCTCGTTCTGGGAGAAGGTGTATGAGCCTGCCATCCGCCGCGCCGCGGGCCTCGGCCGTGGTGCGGGCGTCGCCGACCCCGATCATTACGAGAAGGCGAATGCCTTCTGCGACGTGCTCGTTATCGGCGGCGGCCCCGCTGGCCTTTCGGCGGCGCTCGCCGCCGCACGCTCTGGCGCGCGCGTGATCCTGTGCGATGAGGATTTCCGCCTCGGCGGCCGGCTCCTTGCCGAGCATTGCGAGATCGAGGGGCGTCCCGCCATCGAATGGGTCACTGCCGCCAAGACCGAGCTCGAAAGCCTGCCTGATTGCCGCATCATGCGGCGAACCACTGTCGTTGGCGTCTACGACGGTGGCACCTATGCTGCGATCGAGCGCGTCAACGACCATGTGCCGGAGCCGCCCGAGCATGAGCCGCGGCTTCGGCTTTGGCAAATCGTGGCGAAGCGCGCGGTGCTTGCCTCTGGCGCCATTGAGCGGCCGATCGTGTTCGGCGACAACGACCGGCCTGGCGTGATGCTTGCGGGCGCGGCGCGCGCCTATGTCAACCGCTATGGCGTTGCCCCTGGGTCGCGCGCCGTCATCTTTGCCGCAAGCGACGAGGCCTTCCGTACCGCGCGCGACCTCGCCGATGCCGGAGTCGAGGTCACAGCTCTCATCGATGCAAGGCGCAGTGGCTCCCCCTATGCGCGTGAAGCAGCCAAGCAAGCCAAAGCCCACTATCTCGACGGCTCCGCGATCCATCGCGTGCGCGGGCTCCAGTCTGTCAGGGGTATCGATGTCAAGCGCCCCGACGCCAGCACTGAGCGCATCGAGTGCGATCTCATCGCCATGTCGGGGGGATGGAACCCGACCATCCATCTCACCACACATCTTAATGGCAAGCCGGTGTGGAACGAGGCCCTCTCCGCGCTCCTCCCCGGCAAGCTCCCACCCGGCATGAGCATCGCGGGCGCGGCGGCAGGTGACTTCGGTACAGGCGCATGCCTTGTGGGTGGGCAAAAGGCTGGCGCCGAGGCCGCCGCGTCTTGCGGTTTCACCGTGCCACCGAGCGCGGTGCCCTCCGCCAAAGACGAAGAGCTTGCGTCGAGCCCCATCTGGCGGGTGGCCTCGAGCCGCGGCAAGGCCTTCGTCGATTTCCAGAACGACGTCGCCGTATCAGACGTAAAGCTCGCCGTCCGCGAAGGCTTCCGCGCGCCCGAACATCTCAAACGCTACACCACGCATGGCATGGCGACCGACCAGGGCAAGACTACGGGCTTAAGCGGCTCGGCCGTGCTCGCCAACGTCACCGGCCGCTATATAGGCGCCGTCGGCACGACCACCTTCCGCCCGCCTTATACCCCTGTCGCCATCTCTGCCTTCGCCGGCCATCACCGCGGGCCTGACTTCCGCCCCGCGCGGCTTGCGCCTTCGCACCAATGGGCTAAGGGGCAGGGCGCTGTGTTCGTCGAGACCGGTCCTTGGCTCCGCGCGCTCTATTACCCGCGAGCAGGCGAGCAGCCGCAAGACAGCGTCAACCGCGAAGTGGCCAATGTGCGCGAGAACGTCGGCATCTGCGACGTCTCGACCCTCGGCAAGATCGACGTGCAGGGGACTGACGCCGGCATCTTCCTCGATCGCGTCTATGCCAACACCTTCTCGACGCTTCCCGTCGGTAAGGCGCGCTACGGGCTGATGCTGCGCGAGGACGGCTTCGTGCTCGACGACGGCACCACCGCGCGCCTGCGCGACGACCATTATTTCGTTACCACGACCACGGTGAACGCGGTCAAGGTGATGCAGCATCTCGAGTTCTGCCAGCAATGTTTGTGGCCCGAGCTCGATGTGCAGATGGTGTCGGTGACCGAGCAATGGGCGCAATTTGCCGTCGCCGGTCCGCACGCGCGCGAGGTGCTGCAGCGCGTGGTCGACCCCGAGCACGACATCTCGAACGAAGCCTTGCCTTATCTTGCCGTCGGCGAGGTGAGCGTCTGCGGCGGTACGCCGGCGCGCCTGTTCCGTCTCTCTTTCTCCGGCGAGCTTGCTTACGAGATCGCGGTCCCTGTGCGCTTCGGCGATGCGCTGGTGCGCGCCACCATGGAGGCCGGCGCGCCCTTCGGCATCGCGCCATACGGCACCGAGGCGCTCGGCGTCCTCCGCATCGAGAAGGGGCACCCGGCGGGTGGCGAGCTCAACGGCCAGACCACGGCGCATGATCTCGGCATGGGCAAGATGCTCTCGACCAAGAAGGACTTCATCGGCCGCTTCATGGCCGCGCGCCCTGCGCTCACCCATCCCGCGCGCCCCACTCTCGTCGGTCTTAAGCCGGTCGAGCCGGGAGAGCGCATCCGTGCCGGCTCCCATATCCTGCCGCAAGGAGTAGAGGCCATCGCCGCTAACGACCAGGGCTATGTCACCTCGATCGCCTACTCGCCGTCGCGCGGACATTGGCTGGGCTTAGGCCTCCTCGCGCGCGGGCCGGAGCGTCATGGCGAGATCGTGCGCATTTACGATCCCCTGCGTGGCGGCGATCTCCTCGCCGAGGTCCGCCCGCCTTGCTTCATCGACCCTGAAGGAGCGCGACTCCGTGTCTAGCGCTTTGCAATCGAATTCGGCCCTCGAAGGCCTGGCCGTCCCCGGACGCTATGGCAAAAGCTTTGGCGAGCCAGGTGTCGTCATTAGCGAGCGCGTCGGGCTCGGGCTTGCCACCGTCGCCGCGCGCAAGGGCAAGGAGGATGCGCTGAGCCAAGCGGTGTCGAGCGCCTATGGCGTCCAGCTGCCTGCGAGCTCGCGTGTCGTGCAAGGACCACAGGTGAGCTTTATCGGATATGGGCCTGGCCAATGGCTCGCCGTCTCCGAAAGCCTCGGCAACGAGGTGCTCGCGCGTGATCTGCAACAGAAGCTGAATGGCCTTGCCTCGATCTCGGACCAGAGCGGGGGGAGGACCGTGCTTAGCATCAGCGGGCCCAATGCGCGCGACGTTCTCGCCAAGGGCCTGCCGATTGATCTCGACCCGCGCGCCTTTCCCCTCGGCAGCGCGGCCACCAGCGCCATCTCGCATATGGGCGTGCAGCTTTGGCAGCTCGACGATACGCGCCGCTACGACGTCGCCATCTTCCGCAGCCTGTCGGAGAGCTTCTGGCGTTGGCTCACCGCCTCTGCCGCCGAGTATGGCTATAAGGTCGTGGCCGAGCGCACTTGAGGCGCAAGCGTGTTGGAGTTTGCCGGTTGGCCAATCGCCGAGATCAGCCGTGCAAGCCTGCTCTTCACCGCCTCGCTGTGGCAGGAAGCGGTAATGGTCTCATGTGCTTCGCCGCGCGCCAGCCACGGCGCTACGGCCGGCAGCAGGAAACCATCCTTGGCGGTGAGCTTGATACGCATAGTGACGCATTGTGTCCATCGCCCGTCTCTTTTCGGTCAACGGTGCTAGTAAACAGCCGGTTCCCACGAAGCTTCGCCTTGTAACCAAGCGCCGGCCGGGCCCCCATTTGTCGAGGCGTTCGACGCGATTCTCTCGCCGGGTGGAACTAGCTCGCCTTCTTCTTCGGCACTTTCTTGCCCTTCTTGCGCGCTTCGGAGAGGCCGATGGCTATGGCCTGCTTGCGGCTCGTCACCGTCTTGCCGCTCCGCCCGCTCTTGAGCTGGCCGCGCTTCTCTTTATGCAAAGCGCGCTCGACGTCCTTTGAGGCTGACTTGGAATATTTACGTGCCATGGCGAACTCCTCTTGAATGCGACGGTAACAACGTCGCGCTCCAAGAGGAGTTCCTGTTGTCGCGGCCGCCGCCTCACCATCGGAAGCTGACGCCGAGGATCGGTCCGTGCTGCACGAAATCGAGAATGTTCTTGCCGTAGCGGCTGTCCGCGGTGAAGTCGACGGAGAGCGCGCGATACCCGATCACGCCGTGATACGGCGTTCCGAAAATGGTCGAGTCGAACCCGTAAGCCGCAACCACCTGCCAGGAGAAATCGCTCCCGACGCCAAATCTACCGACGTCGCCTTCGAGGCTGAGCTCCTTGCTCGGTCCCATCTGGTTGCGGAGCCTGAAGCCCACGAACGGATCGACCCATTCGAGGTCGTTGGTGCTGGCGAAAGCGGCGGCCTTCAGCACCTCGATATCGACGGTGCGCTCGAGGGTGACATCTTTCCCCGGACCGAAACGCCTGTCGATCAGACGCCGCAAGAGCTTGGCGCCGCGCCGATTGAACGTGAATCCACGCGCTTCAGGATGTCGCGCGGATCGACCGTCGCCTCGCCGGTGAGCTTGAGGTTGAGGTCGCCTTTCAGGTTGACCGAAATATCGAGGTCCTGGTTCCAGTAGTGCGCGCCTGCGAGAACGTCCAACGCAGTGCGCGATTGCGCTCCTGCCCATTTGGCGATCTCGTATGCGGCGCCCGACTGCACGATCAGGGATTGATAGTCGGCCTGGGAATGCGCCTTGATGGAGAGATTGGCATCGGCGCTCACCACCACGTTGGGAAAGCTGGGGAAGGGGCGCCCCGAGGCCGAACGATTGAAGTCGTCACGGCCGTGGCCGGGAAAGCCGAGATCCTCCCACACCACGTCGGTGAAGAGCCCGAACGGGCCTTTTCTCGCCTCGAAATAGCTCATCCACGCGAGCAGCGAGTCGCTCTTCTCCACGATCTGGATGAAGCTGTCGTTGATGTCGACTTTGTGCCCGCGGGCGGTGGCGCTGCCGGTGACGCTGGTCATCCAGCCATAGGGCGTGAAGTTGAACTGCTAGCCATTGGCCGGTGCGCCGGTCCCGGACTCCGCGGCGAGGGACGCGCAAGGTAGCGTCAGCGTGGCAGCAAACGCACACGCTACAGCAGCCGACCTGCCCCGAGATCGCATCGGCCGTTCCTTGATTTACGCCCTCACGGCCCCTTCTGCGGGGGGCCTTCATGCGCCAATCTAGCCTGGGCAAGGCGATATATGGATGCAGCCGTGCAACACGTGGCGAAGATTCGGCAAAAGCCGCGCTGATGGCGAACCTCGGCTAGCCCTTGCGCGAGCGGACGATCGATTTGATGCGGCCCCGCGGTCTCCCGGAAACCTCGCCGATCTTGCGATCCTGGACCTCGACGAAGGTGCGCGCCGGCGCATCGCCATCGAGGCCGCCAAGCTCGGTGGCCGGGACCTTGCGATTGGAGGTCTGCGTGCCGTCCTCATAGAGAACGTCGAACAGCACGAAGGCGCTCGGTTGTGCTTGCTGTCTCCTGGACATCCGTCGATCCCTTTAGCTAGGCGTCCTTAGCACCCTGGTCAGGGTCGGCCGGCTCGCCCCGCGCGGCCTTACGCTTTGCCGTCTCGTCTTCGAGGCGCTTCTGCTTTTCCTGCTTCTTTTGCGCTTTGGCTCGATTACGGTCAGCGCGCTGCTGGTTGTAGTTGGGCTTGAATGCCATCGCTCTTATCCTTCCTCTTGCCGAGGTCAGGTCTGCCTAGACCGCCGTGGCTTCGGATGCCGCGCCGGAGGAGGTGCCGCCGCGGCGGCGCTCTGCTCGGCGGCCTCCTTGGCCAGACGAAGCTCGCGAAGGCGCGCCGTCTTGACCGCTAAGGCATCGCTCTCGCGTTGCTGCTCGAGCCTGAAATCCGATTCGCGCTTCTTGGTTTTGTTGAGGAGCGCCTCCGCATTGCGCTTCGCGGAAGAGCTCCCGGAAGGATGCTTGCTCATCGATGCCCTTCTCCTGATCGGTGCGAGGTCCGGTGGCGTTGTGATGCCGGGGTTGCCAACATCGGTATCTCCGCAATACGCGGGCTGCGCGTGCGTCCCTGCCGGCGCGGCTTGGCCGCGGGCGCAGGACGCTGGCACGAACGCCTCGGGATCTCGACTCCCGCTTGGGAGGCCGCCTCGGCAAGGCGGTGCTCCACCACGGTAACGTTGCGCCGCATCAGTTTCTCGATGGCCCGAAGATATGGCCGCTCGCTTTGATCGCAGAACGATAGCGCGGCACCTTCGGCGCCCGCCCGGGCCGTGCGGCCGATACGGTGCACATAACTCTCCGGCTCGTTCGGCAGTTCGTAGTTGATGACATGGGAGATGTTCGGCACGTCGATGCCGCGCGCGGCGATGTCGGTCGCGACGAGGACGCGCACCTTGCCGGTGCGGAAGGCCTCGAGCGCGCGCACGCGAGCGTTCTGCGCCTTGTTGCCGTGCAGCGCGTCCGCCGCAATGCCCGACTGCTTGAGTTGCTTGCACACCCGATCGGCGCCGCGCTTGGTGCGAGTGAACACGAGCA
>JBLMXO010000050.1:0-14217 GCA_050257815.1 Actinomycetota bacterium | reverse complement strand
AGTCCATGGTCGAGAGCGTGATCGCCTCGCGCTTCTCCGGCAGTGTCCGCCCGTAAGCGCGCGTCTGCACGATGCCCGAATGCAGATAGAGGTTATGCGGCATCACCGTCGCGCCGAGAATACCGAGCGCGAGATAGAGCATGTCGGGGTTCTTGACGATCTCGACCGTCGGGGCGAAGCCGCGGATCACCTGGCCCCAATCGGGATCGGCCATGGCGATCTGGATGCCGAAGCAGGCAGCGATCACCCCGAGCAGGGCGACGATGAACGCCTCGATATAGCGGAAGCCGAGCCGCTGCATGGCGAGGATCAGGAACACGTCGAGCGCGGTCAAGATCACGCCGAGCTCGAGCGGGATGCCGAACAGGAGATTGAGGCCGATCGCCGTGCCGATCACCTCGGCGAGGTCGGTGGCGCAGATGGCGAGCTCGGCGAGCGCCCACAGCGGCCATGACACGAAACGCGGGAAGGCGTCGCGGCAGGCTTGCGCGAGGTCGCGGCCTGAGGCGACGCCGAGCCGTGCGCACAGCGCCTGGAGGATGATCGCCATGATGTTGGAGAGGAGCGCGATCGAGAGTAGCGCGTAGCCGAACTTCGATCCGCCGGAGAGAGAGGTCGCCCAGTTGCCGGGGTCCATGTACCCGACGGCGACGAGATAGCCGGGGCCGAGGAAGGCGATGAGCTTCTTCCACAACGGCCCCGTGGGTCGCACGCGGATGGTGCCGAACACCTCGCCGAGCGACGGCTCACGCGAGGCCCGCCGCCAGCCGCGATTGATGTCGTGATGCTCTCCGGCTCCGGCCTGCTCGGCGAGCAGGGGGTCGGCGGTGGCGGCTTTGACAGGGCTCAGCATCGCGTCGGACTCTCGATCCTTGAGGTCAGTCAGACCTCGAGCCCCTTCAAGGACGGACCAAGCGGCGCGCATGGACTTCCCTCTTGGGCGGGACTTCACATGCATCAACATATTTAAGATGCGAATAATTTGCAAATGCAACAACGCATGTTGGCAGAGCACTGTGGTGTGGGAGAACGAATTACGAACACCAGAAGGGTTGTGGTAGCTTTGGCACTCAACGAATCCGAGTGCCAAAGGAGCGCGATCTCTGGCTGCCGGCAATACGCCAATACGTGTCATTGGCCTCAAGCTGAACAGGACTGAGGCATCGTCCGAGGCAAAGCCGCTGAAGCCGGAATTTCGCTGAAGCCCACGAACCAGTCCCCTTACAACCGTCAAAAGAGGACGTAGGCCATGGCGTCCATTGCAACATCGCTTCTGAGGCCACAGGCGAGCGGCAAAAAGCGGGTCTTCATCAGCTTTCGGGCTGAGGACCGAAATAGGGTCGACGGCCTCCGCCTCTTGAGCGCCAACCCCCCTTCGAGATTGAGTTCTACGACGAGTCTGTAAAGACAGCGATCAAGAGCACCGATGCCACTTACGTTCGAAGGAAGATAAGAGAGAAGATCAACCGGACTAGCGTGACGGTCTGCCTAGTCAGCGAACTCACGCACACCAGTCAGTGGGTCGCTTGGGAGATCGAGGAGAGCATCGATAAGGGCAACGCGATTACCTGCATGGGGTTTCCAAATGGACCGAACCAATTGGCGCTGCCTGAACCATGCAGGTTGAAGCCATGGACCGACATCGAAAACTAGAGGCTACTATTTCGTCGCTTGGCAGCCCTCACAACACCACGACGAGGATCGACCATTTTGACCTCATCCGAATTGCTGATCAACTTAGCCTCGGCGATCGGCTCTTTCAGAAGAGGCTCGGGGATCTCTCAAAGGTTGATGGCTGGATCGATGCGGCGCTCTTGGTCGCGGAGGCAGCGTTGCCAGGTCCGTTCATGATCACAATTAGGATGGGCAGAAACCTGAAGGAGAAGGCCTTCCGCGCAACTCCAGGGAGACGATGAGCCGTTTTATGCGCCGTCTTTGGCGCATGCGATCCTGGGTGTGGCGGTCAGAAGGCGTCTCAAGGATTTGCAAGACGACGAGGGCTAAGACTCAATCGTCGCTGACCACAATCGTGAGCAAAAGCTTATCGGGTACATCCGCGCGCTCCTGACATAAGCCTCACGCCGGCGAGCCGGCGCTTTCTCGAGGAGCGCGGCATCACCTGGGCAAGCGGAATCTCCATCTCGATGACGAGACCGTCGTTGCGCCAAGCGCGCTCGATCTTTCCGCGGAACTGATTGACCACCACCTGGCGGGTGAGCACGCTGCCGAAGCCCTCTTCGCTCGGCGGCGCAGGCAGGTCGGGCCCTCCCTCTTCCTTCCACACGATGCGAAGCGCCTCCTTGTCCCTCGCGCAATCGACCCTGACGACGCCTCCCTCCGCCGAGAGCGCGCCATATTTGGCGGCGTTGGTCGCGAGCTCATGCAGCACTAGGGCGACGTTGGTCACCGCGCTTTCGCTGATCATGAAGTCGCATCCCTCGATGGCGACTCGCGCGGGCACATCCGCATGCTCGTCCATATAGGGCTCGAAGATCGCCTTGATCAGCGCATGCAACGGCGTTTCCGCGCGAAGCTTTCCACTCTGCTCGATCAGACCGGGTCGCGTGAGCTCATGCGCGCGGGTCAGAGCCGACAGGCGTCCCTGTACGGCGCGCGCCATGTCGCTGGGCGTCTTGGCCGAGCGCGCGCTCAAGCTGACGATGGCATTGGTGATCAGGAACAGGTTGTTCACGCGATGGCGCATCTCGCGCATGAGAAGAGCCTGCGCCTCTTGCGCCCGCTTGCGCTCGGTGATGTCTCTGGCGATCTTCGACGCGCCGATGATGTTGCCATGAATGTCCTTCACCGGCGAAATGGTGACGGAGACATCGATCAGCTCGCTGTCCTTGCGCTGACGCACGGTGTCGAAGGGCTCGACCCGCTGCCCGCGCCTTAAGCTCTCGATGATGCGGGCTTCCTCCTCATATCGGTCGGGGCGCATCAAGAACGTGATGTGCTGGCCGATGGCCTCTTCCGCCGTGTAACCGAAGATGCGCTCAGCGCCCTTGTTCCAACTCGTGATGATACCGTCCAGCGTCTTGCTGACGATGGCGTCGTCCGAGGATTCGACGATGAAGGCGAAACGCTGCGCCGTCGTTGCTGAGTGTTGCAGGTCCTCGTTGGTCACGGCCGCGGCCCGGCTCGCCAGCAGCGTCTGATAGGCCGCGGCGGCGAATTTGGCGAGGTTGGTCATGACCCGCAGGTCTTCGGCATCGAAGCGCTTGGTCCCGTCGTGCGCGACGACCCAGATTGTGCCTGCGGCCTGGTTGCGAATGTGGAACGGCACGAGCAGCGCGTCCTCGACCGGCGGCGTGATCTCGCCGATATAGGGGAAGTCGCGTTCGGGATGGGAGAACAGGAGCGGTTCGTCGAAGTCGATGACCGTCCCGCACGGCCCGAAGTCGCGCGGCGTCCCGCCGCCTATGAATTCTGACCATTTCCCGGCGATCGCTCGCCAATGGAAACGCTTTCGCTCATCGTCGTCCTCGAGCAAGCTGACGCCCGCGGAATGGGCCTGGCACAGTCTAAGGGCCGCTTCTGTCAGGGCCTGCAGGATATCTTCAGGCGCCGACGCCAGCACTTGGGCGAGCTCGACCAAGGCGGCATTTTCCGGTTCATAATCCGCTTCCCGCGACGGAAGCTGGCTGAGCGCGGTCGTCCGCCTTACAGAAACAAGCTCGGTCACGCCTGCTGCCAACACCGCTGATCTTCCTGTGACCCCCAGGTGAAATTTCGGGATGTCAAGCCATATCCTGCCGTTGCGCCCGGCGAGTCAACAAGTGAAGCCCAGCAAAGTTTCCTGGGAACGAACCGTCATCTCTCGGGTTCCAGTGAAACAAAACCCAAAGAGGTTGGATCTTTCGCGAGCAGTATTTTGAAAACGGCACAAAAACCGGGGATTTACGTACTCGTAGTAGAGGATGAGCTTTTGAGCCGGCTCCATGCCGCAAGTCTGGTCGAAGATGCCGGATATTCCGCAATTGAAGCCGCGAATGCGGACGAAGCCATCGCCATCCTCGAAGCCCGCAAGGACATCCGCATCGTCTTTACGGATATCGACATGCCCGGTTCCATGGACGGCCTGAAATTGGCGCGTGCCATCCGCGATCGTTGGCCGCCCATCGAGCTCATCCTTACATCCGGACACTTCAGCCTGCGCAACGGCGACCTTCCTGCCCGCGGACGCTTCTTCGCCAAGCCCTATCGCGACGAAGAGATCATCTCGACCTTGCGACAGTTCGCGTCCTGACGAAGGCTCTTCACCGATCCCTAACCCAGGCGGGCCGATAATCCGCCGTTCGCCGCTTGCAGTCGAACTCGTATCGCGCTTTCGGCCGCACGAAGGTTAGGAACAGAACTGACGCCCATAACGTTGGCCGCTCACAAGCCAACCATGGAGGCTTCGATGACGATGACTTTCCTCAAGACCGCGCTCGGCGCATGCGCAGCTCTCGCGCTGCTCGGCGGCGCGGCGCTCACTCCAACCCCAGCCTCGGCTGGCGATCGGCAGGGCTATGTCGGTGACGGCGCTCCCGCCACGCTGCAAGAGGTACGCCGCAGGATTTGGGTGGCGCCGGCTTACGGCTACGACCCCTACTACTATGGGCCTGACTATTACCCGCCTGCCGCTTACGCGCCGCCCGTAGCCTATGCCCCGCCGGTGGTTTATGCGCCGCCGCCTGCTTACGGCTACGTGCCGCCGGTCGGTTACGGCTATGGGCCTGGCCCCGGCGTTGCCGTAGTCGGCCCGCGCGGCGGCGTCTATGTCGGCTATTAGGCCGTAGGCAGAGGCATCTCTTTTCCGCGCTCCCTTCCGGGGTTTCCCAGGACGTTTCCGGAGCCCCCATTTGCTTGCGGGCAGGCGGAAGCCGGGCGGATCCTCAGATTACCAGCAGAGTTTGGCCCCGGACGTACACACATAGGGCGATACCACACCCGACCAGCACACCGTGTAGGAACTCTTGGTCACGATGTCCGGCTTGTAGATGCCGCACCAAATGTTGAAGCAGAACATGCTCGAGCTGACGCTGCTGCGCCAATAAGGTTGCGGCGACGCGCGCATGGCGCTCACGGTGACGGCGCCGAGCTTCTTTGCCGCCTTGTACTGGTTGACGGCATCGGCAACCGCGAGTTGTGCGCGACTGACCGCCGTCTCCTTGTCGAACCCGTCGGCGGTGCCCGACAGGCCAATGCAACCGGCCTGCGCCGGAACGCCCAAAGCCAAACAAAAACCCGCCGCGATCAATGTCAGCGCCAAGCCGCGCCAAATAGACCTCATCGGAACGCCTCCATCACCAGTGCCAAGATGCGCAAGAGTAGTATCCGCTCCGCGTGCTTGGCAGTCCCCTTGCTGACGCAGAAGGATGATCGGCCTGCATTGTAGCCCTTATGCAACACGGGTTGGCAAGGCGAGGCAAGCGAAGGCTACCAGATTCGACCGTGTGGCTTTGCCAGCCCCCGAGTATCCACTGGATGAACCGTCCCGCGGTTCCTACATTATGCCAAGAGACGGGGGGCCTAATCACGAGGCCCCGAGATGGCAACAAAAGAAACTTGCCGCTATCGCGGCTACGACATCGTTCCTCGGCGTGAATGGTCGCAGTGGTGCGTCAGCGTATACTCCACGCGCGCCGACCTCCCCATCCTGCCGCGCTCGACGCTCAGGAGCCTGGCGCCGCGCAAGGAAGAGGCCGTGAAGGAGGCGAGGAAACGCATCGACCGCGCCTTGTCGGAGTAAGTGGCGATGCAAGTCCTGCTCCTCGCCCTTTGGCTCTCGGGCGCGATCGTTTACGCGACAAGCAGCGCGAGCGCTCAGCCAGCGGAGCCGGCGTCCGACCAGTCGAAGCAGGTTGCGCTCCACTCGGTCGTGGTGGACATGCCTCAAGTCATAGATCTGTCGAGAGCCTCGCCCGACTCCTGGGCCAACCTGCCACGGACTGGGCTCGCCCACCGGCCTCTTGAGCGACGCGGATGACTTTTCTCCTCCCGCTCGGTCACGGCGCTTTGGTGTAGCCGGGATACACGTACTTCCCACCGGGATTGGTGTGGAACGTCTTGGTCTGGCCGCGGAATACGTATTTGCCGCCGGGATTGGTGTGAAATTGCGTTCCGTAATCGAGCGAGTACCTGGCACCGGGATTGATGAGCACCGGGCCGGCCGAGAGCGAATGGCTGGTCAAGCTGCTGCCGGCCTTGCCGAGCGAAACGGCGCTCAAGCCGGCGACGGCCACGCCCGCGCATAGCACCATCGCCTGCCTCGCGATCCTGTTCATCACGGCTCTCATCCTCGCTCACTCGAACAACGCTCTAGGCGTCATGTAGTGCCTCGCCCTTGATTCCGCTCAACGGCGGCGGCGAGCGAGAGAACGGTTGCGGGAACGAAAGTCCCGCTTCATGCAGCGCGAGGATATCCGACCGTCTGAGCAAAGGTGACGAACTGCTGGTGCGGCAGTTTCAATGTGCGCTTGAGCTTCGAATGATCCACTGATCCGCGAAAGACGGTGACAAGGCCTTCAGAGGCGCAGAACAGGTACACATTTTGGCCGATGAAGCCGGTATCGACCGAAGTCAGGAGCCGGCGCTCCTCGGGGGGGTTGTCCAACAGGCGTTCGCCATGGGCCACGTAGACTAGGTTGAGCGGCGCGGTCTTAACGAAATCCTGAATACCGGTCTCTGCTCGGATGTCGCCAGCAAGATGCGGCAAAAGCGCGTGCGCCTTCGGCTCGTAGATCCAAACCCCTTCGGTCATCGCAAGATAGATGTCGATAGCGATGATGTAGCGCGCACAGGGTGCGGTCCGGAAGCCGTCGGGACGATTGATGCCGAATGCGGCCCACAACAGATCCGAAAGGGTCTGTGGCGGAAGCGGCCGATCCGAGAACTCGCGCGTCGAATGCCGGAGCTTGAGCGCATTGATCAGGGGCATGCCGCCTTCGCTCCGGGGCGGAGGCAGCTCGATAGGCTTGAGCTCTTGGATGCCTGCTAAGGCCGGCACGGCAGCAAGTGCCGCGCTGGCAAGAATCCCGCTATTCGCTTGGCGCCGCGTAACCATGTTTCCTCCCCTTGAGCGATTTCGAGTGCGCTTAGTCTTTGCAATCGAGCTCGGGGGATCATGCCAACGTGCTGACTTCGGCAACATGGACAACTCGTCGCGCTCATTGCTCCCCTCATGCCCCGGGGGCGTCCTGCCGGAACTATGGCAGTTCCCCCCTTGATTGTGGCAAGGCGCGCTCTCCATCTGTCCGTCAGGCGACACTCAGGAGGTCAAACAGCAAAGGGAGGCGAACATGGCGACTCTCTTTTACCGCTGCCCCGTCACCGGGCGCGAGGTCTCGACGGGCCTCGACATCGATCACGCGAGCTACGCCAGGATCGACGACGACTACGTCGAAATCAGTTGTCCCTATTGCAAAGAGCCGCACCCGCTTGCTTCGGTGAAGAGCTGGCTGGAAGATGTGACTGCCTTCGAGACAAGCGTCAACTAAGACGGGTCCAGCGCGTTTCAGAATTTCATAGCGGCCGTCACAAGCGATGAGGCCTCGATGAAGTTTATCGCCATCTTTCTGATCCTGGTCGGCGTCCTCGTCTACGTGCAAGTCGAGCGCAACGATTGCTACTGGCACGGCTTCGACCATGTTTCCGAATGGTCGTCCTGCGTCCTCGCCGGCTAGTGCTCTGGAACTCGACCGCGCGACGGGCGTTGTTATGTCAGCGGCGCCGATCCCGCTCCCCTTTGGCTCCTGCCAAATCGGCGCCTGCAGCAAGTTGAAGTCGTGAAATCGAGAAGCCCGGTTGCCCCCGTACCGGGCTTCTCTTCGCGCGCGTTTGCATTCCTTCGCCGATAGCACCGGAACAGATCGCGCGCCTCGCGGTTCACCCTTCATGCATCAAGCCAACGAAAGGAGGCTTCCAATGAAGAAGATCATCACGCAGGGCGCCGTTGCGCTGTCCATCCTCGCCGGCGCCGCGCTCGTCTCCGGCCCGGCTCTCGCCAATTCGGTACACAACCATGGGCATTTCGGCGGAGCGTGGAGCCGCATCGGACCGTCGCATCACTACGACCGTTACGCCTGGCGCGGCTATCGCGGCTATTACGGGCCTCGGCCTTACGCCTATTACGCGCCGCGCTATTACGATTACGGTTATGGCCCGGGCTATTACACCGGACCCGGTGTCGGCTTTTCGATCGGCATCTATTAGTCGGGCTCACGCTCAATCCTGGCTGAAACACGCAAGACAGCCCGCGCCGGTGGTCACAGCCGCCGGCGTGGCGCTTATTTGTCTTGAATGCCGCCTTCCGAGGAAGATGAGCTCGGCGCTGCGCTTTTCTGAGCAGGTGGCGGAGCAGCTTCGGGAGGGGCAGCAACTTGCGGAGCCTCGCCTCCACTCGATTCGGCCGCCGGCTTCTCAGGAGCGGGGATAGTAATGGTCGAGCCGCCCGTCTCGGTGAAGGTGACGGTGGCGGTGAGCGGTCCACCAGTCGATTCGGCGCCTTTGGCGAAGCCCGCGAGACGCATGCCCGAATAGGCTTTGTCGGCATTGTAAGCTTGGAAATTGGCGTCTCTGATCGCGAATTTCCTGTCGGTTCCCCACTCCATTTTCACTCTGTGCTTGCCATCACGATAGCTCTCGCTTTCGGCGCGATAATAGAAGCTCTTCACGCGGATCGCCGTGTCGAAGACGTAGCATTTGCCGGTTTCCACCTCGAGCCACCCGCGCGAGATGTAGTTGTTCTTGTACTCCTCGTAGGCGATGGCGATATAGAGCGTGTGCGGGAAGTCGTTGCAGAAGCTGATCTGGCCTTCTTCGGCGCGCGCAGGATGTGCGGCGAGGAGCACGATGAAGGCGAATAAGCCGGAGACCAGTGCAGATCGCGTGAGCGCCATCCTGCTCTCCTCCTCGTCGCGAGCCTCAACCCGTCATCGATTCCAGCCGGCGAGCTGCGCATAGGTCCCGAGCCTGGCGCCGGCCTTGGGCACAACCTTCCAGCCGAGCGCTGAGAGCTGAGACGTGGCCATCGGGCTTGCACTGCCGGTGATCCACAATTCGCCGCCGTGGCTACCCGACGCGATCTGGGCTAAAGGCGCGCTCCAGTTGAGATAATCCACGGGAAGAATGCTCACGGTTCCATTCGCCGTTGCCAGCATGGGGGCGCCGCCCACGCTCACAAAGCCGCGCACCGGAGAGATCCTCTTCGAGTATTGCTGGATCAGCATCGCCTGGTGCCGGTAGAAGAAGCCCATCTCGATCGAGTTGGCGCGAGAAGCGCCGGCGATATAGAGCTCTCGCCCGCTGACAGGTCCCAGGCTCTCCAGGACTTTGACGATGACGATCTTGTCAGTGGGGGTGAGATTGGGGTTGGCATAGAACGCATCCATCGTCGCTTGCGAAACGCCCATGGCGGCGAGCAGATCGCGTCCTTCCTTTTCGAGGTCGGCCGGAGTCTTGTCGCGCAGCATCTCGCGCACCTGACCAGCCGTGCCGGTGGCACCAATGGCGAAACCAGCAGGTCCCGCGACGAAGCTCATGCCGACATTGGCCGAGGTCTCGCCGACGGCGCTTGCCGTGGCCACGCGCTTCAACTGATCGGCAAGGGGCGCAAAGGTCGTGTTCGGATCGACGCCGAGATTGAAGGCCTGCTTGCGGCGCGCGGACGCGCCGCCCGTGACCGAAGCGATCATGCTGTCGCCGTGCGGGTCGGTCGCGTTCAACGTGGCCTGCGCGCTGCCGAAGATATGTCCGACGCCGCGGAACGTGTCGCCGATGGTTTGCGCGGGCTGAGTCACGAGATCCTTGGCGGTGTTGAGTGGCCTGAGCGCGGTCGCGCCTGCTGACTCGACCACCGTTTCCGCGCCGTTCACTTCCTCGAGCCTCGCCGTTGCCCCGATCTCGCGCAAGCGCACGCGCAAGAGGTCGCTATTGGCGATTCGGAACGGACCCCATTTGGTGTTCACGGTGAATACGTATTGGAAGTTCTCGACCGGCACGCGTGAGCCGATCGAATAATCCGCTCCACGCAGCGGCACTCCGGGAAGCGCTTGGGCGGCGGTGAAGGTTGGCGCCCCTTCATATTGCCCCGCTTCCGTCGCCGTGCCGATGAGCGCCGCGGGGGAAACGAACGCGGCCAAAGCCAAGAAGCGCCAGTACCTGTGCATGAATTTGCCCTCAACGCGACGCCGAGCCCATGCGGCCAGTAGGGCGGCCGCCCTCGTCTCGGCGGAGATTAGCCCCAAAAGAGGGGCCGGAGAAGGAGGGCCGAAGCCCTTATTTGAACAGGGCAAAATAGATGACGTAGAGCCAACTGAAGAACCCGTGGATGATGGCCCACAGGATCGAGTGGTTGTTGGTGTAGGAGATCGCGATCGCAAGCGCCGTACCGAAGCTGATGCCGTATTTGGCGCCCTCGACGCTGTAATTGACGTTCATCTCTGGCTCCTCTGCTCGAATCGTGTGGTCATGTGGAACCACTATAGGCCGCGTGCGCAGGCATGGCATCAGCGTCACGTCGCGCTCGTGACTGCTACCCATGACGCGAAGCGAGGAGGCCTCCTCATGCGCCTACGAATTTCCATCATCGCCGCTCTGCTGGTCGGCGCGATCCTCGGAGGGACCATTGTTCTTGCGCGCGAACCCGGCAGCTACGATTCCGAGTCCGCGGCCACAGACCTCTTCACCAAGGAGTTCGCGGGCGATCCGGACAAGGAGGTGAAATCGCAGATCTATACATTCCCGCCCGGAGCCGTTTTGCCTTGGCATATCCATCCCGACGCGCATGAGATCGCCTATGTCATCGAGGGCACCTTCACCTTCGAGCGCGCGGGCAAGACTCCGAAAGTCATGCATGCGGGCGACGCCGACTATGTCGCGCCGAACGTCGTCCATCGCGGGATGAATCTGTCCGATGCCCCGGTGAAATTGTTCGTGGTGCGCATCGCGCCGAAGGACGCGCCGCTCGTGCAAGAGGTGCCGCCACCGCAGCAATAGGCCGAGCGGCGTAGCGCCTAATCAGCTCGCGGCACGCTGCTTCTTGTGCCACAGCGCATAGAGCCCGATCGCCCATGCCACGAGCGCCACGCACCAGTGGAAGAAGTTGACGTTGGGATCGAGCATCATGCCGAGATGATGATGAGTTAAGCTCCCGAGCGCGGCCAACACCGTGTAGAACGCGGCAAAGGCGAGGACGAAGGCCGTCGCATAAGGCGGACGGTAGAAGCCGATGAAGCTGCCGGCTAGGCCCCACACGAAATGTACAGCGGCAAGGATCGGATCGATGCGAAAGCCGATCGCGAATGTGTGCGGGTCTGTCGTGAAGCCATAATAGGCGTAGGACAGGAGCAGGATGCCGCCCTGGGCGAGGAAATAGATGGCGCAGCGCGCCGCCCACACCACGACGGGCCAATGCGGCGCCTCGAACGCCTCGGTGCTCGGGTCGTCTTGCGCCATTGCGATCCTCTCCGCGACGTCCGCGGGAGGGCGAGTCTATACCCGATCGGAGCCGGTGCGCTCAACCAGTGCTCTTGGTCCGCATCATTGCCCGATGAGCTCGACCCGGCGGTTTTTGGCTCTTCCCTCTTCCGTATCGTTTGAGGCGATGGGCTGGGTCAATCCCGCGCCCTCGGAAGCGAGCCGGTCGGGCGCGATCCCGTAACTCGCGGTCAAGGCCGCGACGACGTTGGCGGCGCGGCGCGTCGACAGGTCGAGATTATATTCGGGCGTTCCCTTGTTGTCGGTGTGGCCGACGACCTTCAGCTCTAGGTCGGGCTTATCCTGCATGAGCTTGGCGATCTCATCGAGCGTGGGTTTCGATTCCGGCTTCACCACGTCTTTGTCGAAATCGAACAAGATGCCGTACAGCGCGACTTTGCCCGACTCGGCGATCGCCTGCTCCATTTGCGAGGCATTGAGAAAGACGATCTTGTTCGTCTCCATCTCCTTGGTCTCGACCACGCGCACGACGGCGACGTTGCCTCGACTGCTCTCGCCGAGATAGAGGCTCACATAGGCGGCCCCTTCGGGGCGGTCGAGCCGCGCCAGGAGATAGCGACCCTGCTGCTCGAACCAATTATGCGGGTAGTCATCCATGAGCCGCGGAAGGGCATTGGGATCGCCGATCGCGTAGCCAAGCTGAAAGCCCGAGTCAGGTTGCCGGCTGTCGAAGCAGGTGCCGTCTCCGGTGCTGCAGGCGAACATGATGGTGAAGCCCTTGGCCGTCAGGCTGTCCTGATAGTTGCGCAGCACTTCCAGGCTCGAACGTCCTTGCGGCAACTTGTAGTAGATCAGGATGATCTTGCCTTCGATTGTCCTGAAGCCGTTGCCGGTCCTGTCTGGCGTGCTCGGACGCAAACGCGCCGTCGACGATTTGCGTCTCGTCGTACTCCTTCACGCTGTAGCCGACGATGTCGGCTCCTTCGAAGCGGCCGACGAGCGGGTGGTCGCCACTCCCCGGCACGTCGGCAGCGACCCGCCATGCCGAAGCCAAGCATGGGGAGAAGGGTAAGGGTCGCGACAAGGATTGCGGACCGGTGCACCTGGTGAGAACGCATCATTCTCTCCTACGATTTGGCGGCAGGGTGGATGGGACGATTGGGCGAGATGCCAGTTGGCGGCGGGATGGTGTCGAGCTTGAGGGCAAAGCGGCCTTTTCCCAACAACTATGCCGCAAAACCGTTCCGCGAACGACGGGAAATTCCATCTGGATTCGAGCGTGTGCGGCTCAGCTCCATGGTAAGCTCTCCTCAAGCTTGAACGTCGGCATCGGCGGACGAGCTTTTTCGGGACTGTCGTGAGGAGGGGCTTAGCGATGGACCTGTTGCTTACGCCTGAGGCGCGCGACGCTCTGATCGCCCGCGTCAAGAACCTTCTGCTTCAGCCTAAGGACGAGTGGCCGAAGATCGCGGCCGAACCCGCGACGATAGGCGGTCTCTACTCGAGCTATGTCGTCTATCTCGCCGCCGTGCCGGTGCTGTGCACGCTGGTCGGAAGCCTCGTGTTTGGTTATGGCTTCGGCGCTTTTACCTACCGCCCGTCGCTGTTCAGCGCGGTCACGACGGCGATCCTGCAATATGCGGTGCAACTCGGCGGGGTCTATGTCTTCGCCCTGATCGCCGAGGCGCTAGCCCCCCGCTTCGGTGGCGAGAAGGATCGCGTCAGCGCCTTCAAGCTCGCCGCCTATTCCGCGACCGCAAGCTGGCTCGCAGGCGTATTCTCTCTCTTCCCCGTGCTGCACGTCCTTTCGCTGCTCGGTCTCTATAGCCTCTACCTGCTTTACACCGGCGTTCCCGTCGTTATGCGCGTGCCAACCGAACGCGCGCTCGCTTTCACCGGCACGCTCATCGCAGTCGGGCTCGTGATCGGCCTCGTCCTCGCCGCCCTGATAGGCGCTCTGGTCCCGGTGCCTGGGCCGACCGACATGGGCAAGGCAGGCGGCAAGATCAGCCTGCCGGGCGGCGTGAACCTCGACATGGATAAGCTCGATAAAGCCGCCAAGCGCTTGGACCAGATGTCCAAGCAGGCTGCCCAACCTGCGGGCGAAGGCGCCGGCGAGGCCAGCGAAAGCTCAGGCTCTCGTGCCATCGCACCCGGCGACCTCAAGTCGTTGCTGCCCGCGAGCCTTCCCGGCGGTTTTGCTCGCACCGACATTTCCACCGCCTCGGGAGGAGCCGCCGGGTTCGACTTCGGCAACGCCAAGGCCGTCTATGCCAAGGGCGATGCGCGCATCACATTGTCCGCCACCGACATGGGGGCGATTGGAGCGCTCGCCGCGCTCGGCAGCGCCTTCGGCGCCAACGCAAGCGAGGAAACCGCCACGTCCTATTCCAAGATGGGGCAGGTCGACGGCCACATGACCATGGAAGAATTCAATCGCGAGACCAAGGCCGGCAAGTTCGCGGTCATTGTCGGGGACCGGGTCATGATCGAGGCCGAGGGGAGCGGAGCGAGCGTCGATGAGCTCAAGGCCGCCGTGGCTGCGGTCGATCTTGGCCAAGCCGAGGCGCTGGCAAAATAAGAGGACATTCTAGGCCGCCTCGTCCCCGGGGCCCCAACCACCACCTTGCGCGCAAGGCGGATTGCATTTAACCAACCCCCACGTGAACTAGCCCTTCGGGGCAGGTTTTGGCGTCGAACGGAAGGGGGTTTTCATGGCGCGTAATCGCATTGCGCTGGTCGGCGCGGGCCAGATCGGCGGCACGCTCGCTCATCTCGCCGGCATCAGGGAGC
>JBLMXO010000049.1:0-2684 GCA_050257815.1 Actinomycetota bacterium | reverse complement strand
TGATGCCCTTGCAACTCGTGAGGTCCACGCCCTAAGCCGCGGCGGGCTCTTGCTCCTGGACCGGACCTGAATCGAGACCCTTCGCCTCGCGGTCGCGATCGACCAGCTCGATCACCGCCATCGGCGCTGAATCGCCATAGCGGAAGCCAGCCTTCATCACCCGCGTATAGCCGCCGGGCCTGTCGGCATAACGCGGTCCGAGCGTGTCGAACAGCTTCGCCACAATGGCCTCGTCGCGGATGCGCGAGAACGCGAGCCTGCGCGCATGCAAGTCGCCCCGCTTGGCGAGCGTGATCAGCCGGTCGGCGACGCGCCTGAGCTCTTTCGCCTTGGGCAGAGTGGTCGCGATCTGCTCGTGCTTGAAGAGTGCAATGGCCAGGCTCGCAAAAAGCGCGCTGCGATGCGTCGCGGTGCGGTTGAGCTTGCGGCCGGCGTTACGATGGCGCATGTGAGATAACCCTTACGTTCTGGCTTCCGGCTTCCGCTCAGTAATGATCCTCGAAGCGCTTGGCGAGCTCTTCGATGTTCTCCGGTGGCCAATCCGGCACTTCCATGCCGAGATGGAGCCCCATGGAGGCGAGCACCTCCTTGATCTCGTTCAGTGACTTCCGGCCGAAATTCGGCGTGCGCAACATCTCTGCCTCGCTCTTCTGGATGAGGTCGCCGATGTAGACGATGTTGTCGTTCTTGAGGCAGTTGGCCGAGCGCACCGAAAGCTCGAGTTCGTCGACCTTCTTGAGCAGAGCCGCGTTGAACACGAGCTCAGGCTGGCGCTCGAGCGCGACTTCCTTCTTCGGCTCCTCGAAATTGACGAACACCGAGAGCTGGTCCTGCACGATGCGCGCGGCGAGCGCGATCGTATCCTCGGGCTTCACCGAGCCGTCGGTCTCGATCTCCATGGTGAGCTTGTCATAGTCGAGGATTTGACCCTCGCGGGTGTTCTCCACGCGGTAGGAGACCTTACGCACCGGGCTATAGAGCGAGTCGACCGGGATATAGCCGATCGGCGCATCGTCGGGCCGGTTACGCTCGGCAGGCACATAGCCCTTGCCGGTCGAGGTGGTGAACTCCATGTGGATCGAAGCGCCCTGGTCGAGCGTGCAGATCACGTGATCGGGATTGAGGATCTCGATGTCGGCGCCGCCTTCGATGTCGCCGGCCTTGGCAACGCCCGGGCCCTCCTTCTTGAGCACCATGCGCTTGATGCCTTCGGCATGCTGGCGGAGCGCGATCTCTTTGATGTTCAGCACGATGTTGGTGACGTCCTCGCGGACGCCAGGGATCGAGGAGAACTCATGCAGCACCCCGTCGATATGCACCGAAGTGATGGCAGCGCCCTGAAGCGAGGACAGAAGCACGCGCCTCAGCGCATTGCCGAGAGTGAGCCCAAAGCCACGCTCGAGCGGCTCGGCAACGACCGTAGCGAAACGCTGCGGGTCGCGGCCCGAAATGACGTTGAGCTTGGTGGGCTTGATAAGATCTTGCCAGTTCTTCTGCAGCACCGGTGAAGCCCTTTCTTGGTCCATAAGCGGGGTCGACTGGCCCAGCTTGCGAGTATCCTCGTGCAACATTTGCGATTAAGCCTTGCCTTTCTTGTCAGACGCGACGGCGCTTGCGCGGCCTGCACCCGTTATGCGGGATCGGCGTCACGTCGCGGATCGAAATGATGTTGAAGCCGGCAGCCTGAAGCGCGCGAAGCGCCGACTCGCGTCCCGAGCCGGGTCCCCTCACCTCGATCTCGAGATTCTTCATGCCGTGCTCCATCGCCTTCTTGCCGGCATCCTCGGCGGCGACCTGCGCGGCATAAGGCGTCGACTTGCGCGAGCCCTTGAAACCCATGGCGCCGGACGACGACCACGAGATGGCGTTGCCTTGTGCATCGGTGATGGTGATCATCGTGTTGTTGAAACTCGCATGCACGTGGGCAACGCCCGACGTGATGTTCTTCTTTTCGCGGCGACGAACTCGCGCCTTCTCCTTGACCATGCTCTATTCCCGCATTTCCCGAATTCTAATTGCCAAGAGGCGCGAGCGAAGGTGCGCGGCCTAACCTGACGGTGCCTATTTCTTTTTGCCGGCGATGGGCTTGGCCGGGCCTTTGCGCGTCCGCGCATTGGTGTGGGTCCTCTGCCCACGGACCGGCAGGCCGCGGCGATGGCGTAAGCCGCGGTAGCAGCCGAGATCCATCAACCGCTTGATATTCATGGCGACATCGCGCCTCAGATCGCCCTCAACGACATAGTCGTGATCGATGACCTCGCGGATCTGCATGACCTCCGACTCGGTCAACTGGCTGACCCGCCGCTCTGGCGGAATAGCGACTTTGGCGCAAATCTCCTTGGCAAAGGTGTCGCCGATGCCATGGATGTAAGTGAGCGCCACCTCGACCCGCTTGTTGGTCGGGATATTAACGCCTGCAATTCGGGCCACGAAAATGCCTCCTCAAGCACATGCTAATGTGCTGAAATTAAAAGCCAGATTTCCCAATCGGAACACAACAAAGCCGGCCGCGGAAAGGCAATACCCCCGGGGACCGGTCAGTCCATCTTTCATGTATCCGGGTTTATGTAGCGATTCCGCTTGACAAGGTCAACCGCGCGCATTTGCCCAATTTTCCCCTTCACGCCGCGGCGCCGTCGAGCGCCTGGTTAATCTCTTTCTGCACGGTGGCAATATCCGCCATG
>JBLMXO010000048.1:0-3195 GCA_050257815.1 Actinomycetota bacterium | reverse complement strand
TTGAGCTCATCCTGCGCGCCGCCTCGCGCGTGCCCGACCACAAGAAGCTCGTGCCCTGGCGCTTCCTCCTGTTCCAAGGCGAGGCGCGGGAAGCCTTCGGCAAGGTGCTGGCGGAGGTTTGCGCCACCGAGGAAAGCGATCCTGGCGCCTTTCGGCTGGAGAACGAAGCCAAGCGCTTCTTGCGCGCGCCAATTGTGATCGCCGTGATCTCGCGCGTAGTGAAGAATCCGGCGGCGCCGGAATGGGAACAGGTGCTTTCGGCGGGCGCCGCTTGCCAGAATCTCATCCTGGCCGCGACCGCGCTCGGCTATGGGGTGCAGTGGATCACCGAGTGGTACGGTTACAGCAAGGGTGTGCGAAAGGCCCTGTCCCTCGCCGACAATGAGCGCGTGGCCGGCTTCATCTATATCGGTACGCCCGAGGAGAAGCCCGACGAGCGCGAGCGGCCGAAGCTTTCCGACATTGTCATGGATTGGCGCCCCTGAGCGAAACTCTAGGCCTTAGAAGCCGAATTGCTCGGCGAGGATGCGCTCGGCAAGCGTGTGACCCGGATCGAACATCATGAAGATGTCGATCTTGCTCGCCTCGACAATCTCGACCCGTACGACATTGCGGAACTCGGTGTTGTCGGCGGTCGCGCTTACTGGGCGTTTGTCGGGCTCGAGTACCTCGATGGTGACCTTGGCGTCGTTCGGGAGCAATGCGCCGCGCCAGCGGCGAGGGCGGAATGGGCTGATCGGGGTCAGCGCGAGCATCCCAGCATTGATCGGCAAGATCGGTCCGTGCGCCGAGAGGTTGTAGGCGGTCGAGCCGGCAGGGGTCGAGACGAGCACCCCGTCGCAGATCAGCTCGGCCATGCGCACGGTGCTGTCCACCGAGATCCTGAGTTTGGCGGCCTGATAGATTTGCCGGAAAAGCGACACCTCGTTGATGGCGAGCGCTTGATGCTGCACACGCTTGGCGTCGTATGTCGTCATCCGCAGCGGATGGATAACGGTGACCTCGGCCTTGGTCAGCCGTTCCTTCAGCCCGTCCTCGCTATAATCGTTGAGCAGGAAGCCGACCGAGCCCCGGTTCATGCCGTAGATCGGGATGCGGCTGTTGAGGTGGGCATGCATTGTTTGCAGCATCAGCCCATCGCCGCCGAGTGCGACAATGGCGTCGGCCTCCTTGGGGCGGGCGTCGCCGTAGCGTTTGGCTAGCGCAACGCGAGCCTCCTGCGCCTCTTGCGTGTCGCTGGCGACGAAGGCGATTTTTTCGAAGCGGGCCATGACCATGCCGATGCACTTGGAGCTTGCTTAAGAAGCGGGCACTATAAATGCGACCACACGCCGTCAATGCAAGTCCCTCATTTGGCGCTCAGCATGGTGAATCCGTGGCGAACGAGGATCGAGTCGTCCTGATCTACACAACGTTGCCGACGCTCGACGCCGCCAAACGCCTGGGCGAGGCGCTTGTCGCGGCGAAGCTAGCCGCTTGCGTCAACATGTTCCCCGGCATGATCTCGATCTTCGAGTGGAAAGGCGTGCGCGAGGAGGCGGACGAGGTCGCCATGATCATCAAGAGCCGGGAGGGGCTCGTCGACCAAGTGCTGATGGAGACGAAGCGGCTCCATCCTTACGAGCTGCCCGCGTTGCTCGTCATTCCGACCGAAGGGGGCAACGCCGAATATTGCGACTGGATCGTAAGCGAGACGGGGGGCGGGGGCGGACGATGAGCGGGCGCTACGTGCTCGCCATCGATCAAGGCACGACGAGCACGCGTGCCGTCTTGTTCGACGACGAGACGCGGCCTTGTGCCACAGCACAAGTCGAGTTCAATCAGATCTATCCCGCTCCGGGGCTCGTCGAGCACGACCCCGAGGAGATCTTTCGTTCGGTGATCGAGACGGGACGCGCGGCGATCGCCGAGGCCGGTGCCGGCGCGATTGCAGCGATCGGTATCACCAATCAACGCGAGACGACGGTCGTGTGGGAGCGGGCGTCTGGGCGGCCGCTTGCCAATGCCATCGTGTGGCAGGACCGCCGCACCGCCGATCTTTGCGCGGAGCTCAGAGAGGAAGGGTGGGGCGCTCACGTCGCCGAGGCGACCGGGCTCATCATCGATCCTTATTTCTCGGCGACCAAGCTCGCATTTCTCTTGCGCCACGTGCCGGGGTTGGAGGCGCGCGCGCTAAAGGGCGAGGTCTGTTTCGGGACCATCGATAGTTTTCTCGTGTTCAGGCTGACCGGCGGCAGGCTGCACGCGACCGATGCCTCTAATGCCTCGCGCACCATGCTGTACGACATCAGGTCGGGGGATTGGGACGAGAGGCTGCTCGAACGGCTCGGCGTGCCCACAGCCATGCTGCCCGAGGTCCTCGACACCCAGAGCGACTACGGCGAGACATCGGTTGAGTATTTCGGTGCTGCGCTTCCCATCAGAGGCATCGTTGGGGACCAGCAGGCTGCGGCTTACGGTCAGGCCTGTTTCCGGCCCGGCATGCTGAAGGCGACCTATGGCACAGGATGCTTCGCGCTCGCCAATACCGGTGCCGAGAAGATTGCCTCGGCGACGCGCATGCTCTCAACCGTGTTCCATCAGATCGAAGATAAGAGAAGCTTCGCCCTCGAGGGCGCGATCTTCATGGCCGGAGCGACGGTGCAATGGCTTAGAGACAGTCTTGGGCTCATCGCCACGTCGCGCGAGAGTGAGGCGCTTGCGCGTCAGTCAAACCCGCGCGCAGGTGTCTACCTTGTCCCTGCCTTTCAGGGGCTTGGCGCCCCGTTCTGGGATGCCGGCGCTAGGGGCGCCGTGCTCGGGCTTACGCTTGCCGCAACCAAAGCCGATATCGTCGCCGCGGGGCTTGAGGCCGTGGCTTTCCAGACCCGCGACTTACTCTTGGCCATGCGCCGCGACATGGCTGTAAGCCGCATCCCCATCTCGCCGGTGCTCCGTGTCGATGGCGGCATGACCAGCAATGCTTGGTTCTTGCAACGGCTCGCCGACGTCCTCGGCGAGCGGGTCGAGGTCGCCCTCTATCCGGAGACGACGGCTCTCGGCGCCGCCTACCATGCGGGTCAGGCGGTCGGATTTTTTGCCGATCGCGCGGCACTTGAGGCGATGTGGAAACCGGGGGCGGCTTTCGAGCCAATCATGGGCGAAACGGAGCGTGAGGCGCGTTATGGCGGCTGGCTCGATGCGGTTTCCCGGGTC
>JBLMXO010000047.1:0-6658 GCA_050257815.1 Actinomycetota bacterium | reverse complement strand
GGGCTGAAGGCTTAAGCGCAAGTCAGATTGCCGCGCGACTGGGCGGTGTCACGCGCAATGCGGTGATCGGCAAGGTGCATAGATTAGGACTGTCGGGCCGGGCGACGAGCTCACGCTCGTCGAGCCCGAGACCACGCCGCACGCACGTGCCGCGCCAGCATCGCACCACATCGCTGATGTTCGGGACGCGCGGCAACGTGGCGCTCAAGCCGCAATTCGAGGCCGAGGAAGAGCTGAGCCCTGCGCCGCTCGAGGAGCTTGTCATCCCGCTCGCCGAGCGGGCAAGCATCCTCACGCTGAAAGAGGCGATGTGCCGCTGGCCGATCGGTGATCCGGGCGATCCCGAATTTCATTTCTGCGGCCGCAAGAAGCACGGCTCGCTGCCCTATTGCGAGCATCATGCGCGCATGGCCTATCAGCCCGTGCAGCTCAGGAGGCGCGAGCGCCGTCTCGTCAACGGCTGATCCTTAAGCGGCAGGAGCGAGCAAGAAGAGGCGCCCGCGACGGGCGCCTCTTTCGTTTTGTTGCTTGTTGCGCTCGTGACTAAGCGGGTTCTTCGAGCTTATCCGAGAAAGCGTAGCCCGCGCCGCGCACGGTGCGCACGGGATCGGTCTCGTTGCCGCGCATCATCGCCTTGCGCAGGCGGCCGATATGCACATCGACGGTGCGCTCATCGACATAGACATTGCGGCCCCACACGCCGTCGAGCAGTTGCGCGCGGCTGAACACGCGGCCAGGACTCTGCATGAGAAACTCGAGCAGGCGGAACTCGGTCGGCCCGAGATGCACCTGACGCCCGTTGCGGGTGACGCGGTGCGACTCCCGGTCGAGCTCGATGTCGCCGACGCTGAGCACGGACGCGATGCGCTCGGGATTGGTGCGACGCAGGATGGCGCGCACCCGCGCCATCAACTCGGGCAGAGAGAAAGGCTTGACCACATAATCGTCGGCGCCGGTGGTGAGCCCTCTGATGCGGTCGCTCTCCTCGCTCCGAGCGGTCAAGAGAATGATCGGGATATGGCGCGAGTCCTTGCCGGTGCGCAAGCGGCGGCAAAGCTCCAGCCCCGAGAGACCGGGCAGCATCCAGTCGAGCACGATCAGGTCGGGAGAGCCTTCGGTGATCGCTATCTCGGCCTCGTCGCCTCGATGAACGACATCGACCGCATAACCCTCGGCCTCGAGGTTGTAGCGAAGGAGCAGCGCCAGTGGCTCCTCGTCCTCTACCACCAAGACTTTGGCTCCTGCGTTCATGGCGTTCACCTCTAGCATTTGCTAGCCCGCCGACCGTTTCAGCGCGACCGGCGTCGTGCTCGTCGTGTCGCCCTTGGGGCGCTGATCGGTGATGGCGGTGCCGTGCACCAGGTAATAGACGTTCTCGGCGATGTTGGTGGCGTGGTCGCCGATGCGCTCGATGTTCTTGGCGCCGAACAGAAGATGGGTACAGAGTCCGATGTTGCGCGGATCCTCCATCATGTAGGTCAGGAGCTCGCGGAACAGCGAGTTGTACATCGCATCGATCTCCTCATCCTTGTACCAGACTTTGAGCGCGCGATCGGCGTCGCGCTCGATGAAGGCGTCGAGCACCTCCTTAAGCTGGCCAAGGGCAAGCTCGCCCATATGCTTCAAGCCAAGCATCAGCTGCTTGGGTTGCTGCTCGCTCACCACCGCAACGGCACGCTTGGCGATGTTCTTGCCGAGATCGCCGATGCGCTCCAGGTCATTGGCGATCCTGAGCGCCGCCATGATCTGGCGAAGATCGTAGGCCATCGGCTGGCGGCGGGCGATCATCGCCACCGTCTGCTCCTCGATTTCCCGCTCGAGCGCGTCGATTGCTTCGTCCTCGCTGATGGTCGCGGCGGCAAGCTCGGGATCGCGGCGCTCGAGTGCCTCAATCGACTGTCCGAGAACTTGCTCAGCCAAGCCTCCCATCTTCGCGATCTTATTGTTGAGGAGCGAAAGCTCCTCCTCATAAGACCTCACGATATGTTCGTGTTGCTTTTCCATACGGTGCGTCTCCTTCGCGCGCCACGGGCTTAGCCGAAGCGGCCGGTAATGTAGTCCTGCGTGCGCTGCTGCTTGGGATTGGTGAAGATCCTCGTCGTCTCGTCGAATTCGACAAGCTCACCGAGATACATGAAGGCAGTGTAGTCGGACGTACGCGCCGCCTGCTGCATGTTGTGGGTAACAATGGCAATGGTGTAGTCCTGCTTCAAGACGTCGATCAGCTCCTCGATCTTGGCGGTGGAGATCGGATCGAGCGCCGAGCAGGGCTCATCGAGCAAGATCACTTCCGGGCGAATGGCCACGGTGCGGGCAATGCACAGACGTTGCTGCTGGCCGCCCGACAGGCTGAGTCCGCTCGCATCGAGCTTGTCCTTGACCTCCTCCCACAACGCCGCGCGGCGGAGTGCGTCCTCGACGCGGGCGTCGAGCTCGGACTTGGGCAGCTGCTCGTAAAGCCGCACGCCGAAGGCAATGTTGTCGTAAATTGTCATCGGGAATGGCGTCGGCTTTTGGAACACCATGCCCACCTTGGCGCGCAGTAGATTGAGGTCCTGCTTGGGACTCAAGATATTCTCGCCGTCGAGCAGTACTTCGCCATCGGCCCTCTGCCCGGGATAGAGATCGTAGATGCGATTGAGGATGCGCAGCAGGGTGGACTTGCCGCAGCCGGACGGGCCGATAAACGCGGTGACTTTGTTCTTATAGAGCTCGACGTTGTTGTCAGCGAGCGCGCGATAATCCCCATAGTAGAAGCTCAGGCGACGCACCGAGACTTTCGGCTCCAGCGCAGCGGTCTCCCCGGGAGTTGCCACGGGCTCTTTCACTTCGGTCTGAATGGCAAGACTCATAGCTGCACCTTCTTAGCTGAAAGGACTCGCGCCAAGATGCTCAAGCCCAACACGGCGACCGTGATAAGGAGAGCTCCGGTCCAGGCCAGCTGTTGCCAGTCTGCGTAGGGGCTCAAGGCGAACTGGAATATGATGACCGGAAGGCTCGCCATCGGTGCATTCAGGTTCCAGCTGAAGAATTGATTGTTAAGCGCAGTAAAGAGCAGCGGTGCCGTCTCGCCGGTGATGCGGGCAATCGCCAGCAGCACGCCAGTGATAATGCCGGCGCGGGCGGCACGGTAAGCGACATGGCGGATTACGAGGTACTGCGGAATGCCAAGTGCAGCAGAGGCCTCGCGTTGAGTGTTGGGGACGAGAAGCAGCATATCCTCGGTGGTGCGCACCACGACCGGGATGACGATGATGGCAAGCGCCACGGCGCCGGCCCAGGCAGAGAAATGCCCCATCTGGGCCACCATGACCTCGTAGACGAATAGGCCGACCACAATCGACGGCGCGCTCAGCAAGATGTCGTTGATAAAGCGGACCACCATGGTGATCTTGGAATAGCGGCCATACTCGGCCATGTAGGTCCCGGCCAGCATGCCGAGCGGCGTGCCAATCGCGACGGCAAGCACCGTGAGGATCAGGCTGCCGACGATCGGGTTCAAGAGACCGCCAGAGCCACCGGGCGGCGGCGTCATCTCAGTGAAGACCGCCAGCGAGAGGCCCCCAACGCCCTTTACGAACAGCACGATCAGGATGAGGGCAAGCCATGTCATGCCAAAACCCGCGGCGCCGATCGCGAGCGCCGTTACCATATGGTCGCGCCAGCGCCTGCGATGATAACGGGGAGTGACCTCTTGGCGCGCCATGACTATTTCCCCGCTTTCCGCTCAATGCGCATCAGCATGTATCTGGCGCAGGCGAGCACGATAAAGGTGATAAGGAACAGGATGAGGCCGAGAGCGACCAGGGAGGCGGTGTAAAGATCGCCGACCGCCTCAGTGAACTCGTTGGCGATTGTGGCCGAGATCGTCGTTCCGGGCGCCAAGATAGAGGGAAAGATCTTGTGCGCGTTGCCGATGACGAAGGTCACGGCCATGGTCTCGCCGAGCGCGCGGCCCAGTCCCAGCATGACGGCACCGATGACGCCCACGCGGGTGTAGGGGATCACCACTCGGCGCATCACCTCCCAGCGCGTGCAACCGATGCCGTAAGCCGCCTCCTTGAGGACAGGTGGTACGGTGTCGAACACCTCACGCGTGATCGAGGTGATGAAGGGAAGCACCATGACGGCGAGGATAAGGCCGGCGGTGAGCATGCCGATGCCGTAAGGCGGTCCGGCGAATAGCTGGTTGAGCACCGGGACGTCGGCGAAGGTATCGATCAGGAGCGGCTGCACGTGGACCTGGAACCACGGCGCAAATACGAACAAGCCCCAGATACCGTAAATGATGCTTGGAATGCCGGCCAAGAGCTCGATGGCGATGCCGATAGGCCGCCTGAGGCGCTGAGGAGAAATCTCGGTGAGAAACATTGCGATGCCGAGACTGATGGGAACGCCGATCAGCATGGCGATGAAGGACGTCAGGAGCGTGCCGTAGATTGCTGGAAGGGCGCCGAATTTCTCCGTGACCGGGTTCCAGCTTTGCGATGTGAAGAAGCCGAAGCCGAAAGCCTTCCAGGCCGGAAGCGAGCCGTGCACGAGGGCAAGCATCACGCCGGCTAACAGCACCAGGACAGTGATCGCGGCGCCCTGAGTGATTGCCTTGAACGCCTGGTCGCCAATGCGGAACCGCCGCAACGTGTTGGCGCGTTTCCCCTCGTCATGCACGAGTGCGAGACGCCCTTCCGCGACGGCCGCATCCATCATCTCGAAGATCCTTCACTCCGTTGCGGCGGCGACTTGCCTAGAAAGAAGGGGATAGGAACAGCCGCTGGCTGTCGTATCCCCTCACGCACGTCGTTAGTTCATGGCAAACACGGGCTTGCCTGAAGAGTCCTTGATGTCACTCGACCACATCTTCTGGACCTGATCGACAACGCTGTCGGGCATCGGAACATAATCAAGTTCCTCGGCCATCTTGTCGCCGTTCTTGTAGGCCCAGGCGAAGAACTTCAGAGCCTCGGCAGAGGCCGTGGTGTCGGCGGGCTGCTTGTACATCAGGATCCAGGTGCCAGCAGTCATCGGCCAGGACCCGTCACCGGGCTGATTGGCGAGGATGACACCAAAGCCAGGTTGTGACGACCAATCGGCTCCAGCGGCGGCGGCCTGGAACGACTCGGAGGTCGGGCCAACGACCTTGCCCGCCTTGTTCATCATCTTGGTGTAAGTCAGCTTGTTCTGGAGCGCGTAGGCATACTCGACATAACCAATCGAGCCCTTGGTGTTGGCCACGTTATTGGCGACGCCCTCATTGCCCTTGGCGCCGATGCCGACGGGCCATTCGACCGCCGTATCGCTACCGACCTTGGACTTCCAGTCGGGGCTGACGTCGGACAGGTAGTAGGTGAAGTTGAAGGTGGTGCCCGATCCGTCGGAACGGTGCACGACAGCGATAGCCTGCGAGGGAAGCTTGGCATCCGGGTTCAGCTTCTTGATCGCCTCGTCATCCCACTTGGTGATCTCGCCCATGAAGATCTTGGCGATGGTCGGACCGTCGAGCACGAGTTGGCCAGGCTCGATGCCTTCCACATTGAGGACGGGAACGATGCCACCCATGACCATCGGGAACTGGGCGAGACCGAATTTGTCAAGCTCTGCACCGGGCAGCGGCTTGTCGCTCGCGCCGAACGTCACCGTCTTAGCCTCGATCTGCTTGATACCGCCGCCCGAGCCGATCGACTGGTAGTTCAGACCAATGCCCGTCTCTTTCTTGTAGGCGTCGGCCCACTTGGCATAGATCGGATAGGGGAAGGTCGCACCGGCCCCAGAGATATCGGCAGCCTGTGCTGCGTTAACCGTAAACACTGCGGCGATCGCCGCAGCGGCCGCATAAGACATGAACCTCATATCGCTCTCCCTTGAGGGTGGAGAATGTTGGCCCGTACTAAACGGACCCGGCGATGGAGGACCCCTCCCCCATCGTTGGCGCGAGCGATAGCGCCGCGTAATAAAGCTACTATGTCACTTATATGTCAGTTGGGTGACAGCATCGGAAAGCGGCGGAAGCGCTAGGAAATGCACTGTGGACAGACGTGGTTGCCGAATCCACATCATGCGAAGTCGGCGCATTGACGTAGAAGCAGTCGGCCGCTTGATTCGATCTTTCGAGAAAGGTCGAAGCAAAGCCATGTCACGTGAACTGTCTGATCTTCCGAATGTCATTAGCGGTGCATTTGAACAAATCGAACTTTCCCGGCTAAATCCTCCGCGAGCCTCTCATCCGCTCCGCATCTTGATGCTGTATGGCTCGCTGCGTTCACGATCATACAGCCGCTTTCTCACTCTCGAAGCGGCTCGGCTTCTGCACGCATTCGGTGCCGAGGTCCGCGTCTTCAATCCTTCGGGCTTGCCGTTACCCGATGATGCCCCGGCCGAGCATCCAAAGGTACAGGAGTTGCGCGATTTATCATCTTGGTCAGAGGGCCAAGTGTGGTGCAGCCCCGAGCGCCACGGCGCGATGACCGGCATCATGAAGGCTCAGATCGACTGGATCCCGTTGTCGCTAGGCGCGGTGCGTCCGACGCAAGGCAAGACCCTTGCAGTGATGCAGGTGAGCGGCGGCTCGCAATCGTACAACGCCGTCAACCAAATGCGTGTGCTTGGGCGCTGGATGAGGATGATCACCATCCCCAACCAATCCTCCGTGGCAAAGGCCTAT
>JBLMXO010000046.1:0-21719 GCA_050257815.1 Actinomycetota bacterium | reverse complement strand
TTTTCCTGGTAGTTGACGGTCAGTGGGAAGAAGTCGATTCCCGGCTTCTCCTCCTTGGCGGCGACGACGGTGGCGAGGACGCTGGTCGCGCCATAGGTCGCAAGCACGGCGCCGTCCGCTTGGCGGGCGATACGCCCGGTCTCTAGTCTGAGGGGGCGTCCCCCCCATTCGATCTCTACGGTCTGTTTGATGAACATCGTGGTTTCCCAATGAGTGGGGATGGATATGCCGCTTCGTCCGCCCGATGGCGGCGGAGCAGCCCTTCGTCAGCAATGCGCAAGCCGAACTGCGTGATGGCTCGCCATGACGATAGCCGTCACCGGCGAATACCCAACCGGTTGATAAGCTTCTGATACCGGTCTTCGTCGGTCGCTTTGACGTAGTCGAGCAGGCGGCGCCGCTGGCTCACCAGTTTGAGCAGCCCCCGCCGCGAATGATTGTCTTTGGTATGCGTCTTGAAGTGATCGGTCAGATTGGTGATCCGCTCGGTCAGGATGGCGACCTGGACCTCAGGCGAGCCGGTATCTCCCGCCTTGGTCGCATATTCCTTGATGAGCTCTTGTTTGCGCACAGCGCTAATCGACATCGGGTGATCCTTAGGGTTTGGGGTTCGTACATGGCCGGGCCGGGATGTCGTCCAGCACGGTCGGCTCAAACAATAGGCGCGCGAGCCGATGATGCTCGCGCGCAACGCCTGGAATATAGGGATAATCCTGGACGAAACCAGAGGGATTTTGTGCCCAGGAGGCCATCGTTAATGGCATGAAAAAGCCGGCTTCAGCGGGGCAAATTGAAGATGCGCTTCGGCCTGAACTCTCCCTCTTCCATCTCGCCGAGCGCGACCAGCGTGCCGCGCGAGGTGGCATAGGCGGTTCCGGTGAAGATGGGCGCATCGCGCCCGCGCAACAGTACTGATTGTCCTTGCCGCAGCCTAGCCGCGTCCGACAAGGACAGCGCGAGCGCCGGAATCTCGCTGAGAGCGGTTTCCACCGGCTTGAGCGCTGCTTCGAGTCCGTCTGCCTCTGGAGCGCTCTCCCTCAACGTTTCGAGCTCGGCGAGCGTTACCGCGTCCTCCTCGCCGAAAGTCCCGACGCGCGTCCGCCGCAGAGCCTCGACATGGGCGCAAGTGCCGAGCGCGCGGCCGAGATCGCGCGCCAAGGCCCTGACATAGGTGCCTTTGCCGCATTCGGCCTCGAGCACGCAATGGTCCGGATCGGGACGTGTGACGAGACTGAGCCGTTCGATAAAGATCATGCGCGGGGCGAGTTCGAATTGCGCTTGGTCGCGTGCAAGGTCATAGGCGCGGGCGCCTTCGACCTTGAGCGCCGAGAAGCGCGGCGGCACCTGGGAAATCTCGCCGGTGAAGCGCGGAAGGATCGCCTCGATTGCCTCGGTTGTCGGCCGCGCCTTGCTCGTAGCGACGATCGTACCCTCGGCGTCGTCGGTGTCGGTCTCGGCGCCGAAGCGGACGGTGAAGCGATAGGTCTTGAGTCCCTCGACCGCGAACGGCACGGTCTTGGTCGCTTCGCCGAGCGCGATGGGAAGCACGCCGGTCGCGAGCGGGTCGAGCGTGCCGGCATGTCCCGCTTTGGCCGCATCGAATAGGCGCCTCACTTTGGTGACGGCTTGGGTCGAGGTCATCCCTTGAGGCTTGTCGAGGATCAGCCAGCCGCTGACGGGTGAGCCTTTGCGGCGTCGCGCCATGGTGATGCAGTCCGGGGCTCTAGCCTTCGAGGTCGCGCGCGACCTCAGGCGAGGCGAGCAGCTCGTCGATGCGGGCAGACGCCTCGAACGAGGTGTCCACCTTGAATCTGAGCTCGGGCATGAACTTCATATTGACCCGCTTTGCCACCTCGCCGCGCAGGAAGCGCTTGTGATTGTTGAGATGCTCGACCGCTTCGCTCGCCTCGCCGCCGCCCAGCGTGATCACATAGGCGGTGGCGAGCTTGAGGTCGGGCGTCATCCGCACTTCGGGCACGGTGAGCGAATGGCGGGCGAGAACCTCATCGAGGATCTCGCCGCGCGAGAAGATATCGGCAAGCGCATGGCGGATCAGCTCGCCCACTTTGAGTTGGCGCTGCGAAGGCGCCCGCGCCTTGTCGCGTTTCACCATGTGAGATGCCCTCGGTTAGAGGGTGCGCTGGACGTGCTCGACCTCGAAGCACTCGATGACGTCGCCCTGGCGCATGTCCTGATAGCCCTCGAAGGCCATGCCGCATTCCTGGCCCGCCACCACCTCTTTCACCTCGTCTTTGAAGCGCTTGAGCGTGGAGAGCCTGCCTTCGTGGATTACCACGTTGTCGCGGATGAGTCGGACATGGGCGCCGCGCTCGACCTTGCCTTCGGTCACGCGGCAGCCGGCGACCTTACCCACCTTGGAGATGGCGAACACTTCGAGCACCTCGGCATTGCCGAGGAAGGTCTCGCGCCTGGTCGGCGCGAGCAGGCCGGACATCGCTTGCTTCACTTCATCGACCAGGTCGTAGATTACGTTGTAATAGCGGATCTCGACGCCATCGCGCTCAGCGGCCTCGCGGGCTTGCGCGTTGGCGCGCACATTGAAGCCGAGGACTACGGCCCCAGAGGTTGCCGCGAGCCCGACGTCAGACTCGGTGATGCCGCCGACGCCGGCATGGACCACACGGGCGCGCACTTCATCGGTGCCGAGCTTGTCGAGCGCAGCAACGATCGCCTCGACCGAGCCCTGCACGTCGCCCTTGACCAGGAGAGTGAACTCCTTGGTGCCGGCGGCCTTGAGGTTGCTCATCATCTGCTCGAGCGTGCCGCGCTGGCCGACGACAGCAAGCCGCTTGCGCCGCTCGCGCTGACGGTAGCTGGTGATCTCGCGGGCGCGCGCCTCGCTCTCGACCACGGCGAATTGATCGCCCGCCTCAGGTGCAGAGTCGAAGCCGAGCACCTCGACGGGAACCGACGGGCCCGCGCTCGTCACGTGCTCGCCGTTCTCGTTGATCAGCGCGCGAACGCGGCCATAGGCCGAGCCCGCGACGATGAGATCGCCTAGATGCAGCGTGCCGCGCTGGATCAAAGCCGTGCCGACGGGACCGCGGCCGCGCTCGAGCTTGGCTTCGACGATGACGCCTTCCGCAGCGCGCTCGGGATTAGCCTTGAGTTCAAGCACCTCGGCCTGAAGCGTGATCGCGTCGAGCAGCCTGTCGAGACCGGTCTTCTTCAGCGCCGAGACTTCGACTTCGAGCGTCTCGCCACCCAGGCTCTCGACCACGATGTCGTGGCTCAAGAGCTCGGTGCGCACGCGTTTCGGGTCTGCGCCCGGCTTATCGATCTTGTTGATGGCGACGATGATGGGAACGCCGGCGGCCTTGGCGTGATTGATCGCCTCGACCGTCTGCGGCTTCACGCCGTCATCGGCAGCGACCACGAGAACCACGATGTCGGTCACCTGCGCGCCCCGCTGGCGCATGGCGGTGAAGGCCTCGTGACCCGGTGTGTCGATGAAGGTGATCTTATGGCCTGCAGGCGTCACCACCTGATAGGCGCCGATATGTTGGGTGATGCCGCCTGCCTCTTGGCTCACGACATTGGTGGTGCGGATGGCGTCGAGCAGCGAGGTCTTGCCATGATCGACATGGCCCATGATGGTGACGATCGGCGCGCGCGGCTGCAAATCCTCTGCGTGATCCTCGGCACCGATGAAGCCTTCCTCGACGTCGGCCTCCGACACACGCCGCACCGTGTGGCCGAACTCCTCGGCAAGGAGCTGAGCGGTATCGGCGTCGATCACGTCGGTGATCTTGTGCATCTCGCCGTCGCGCATCAGTGCCTTGATGACGTCGACGCCGCGCTCGGCCATGCGGTTGGCGAGCTCCTGGATGGTGATGACCTCGGGGATGATAACGTCGCGCTGGATCTTCGCCTGCGCCTGAGGTCCGGTGATTTGCTTCTTCTGGCGCTCTTGCCGGCGCTTCAGCGAGGCAAGGCTCCGCTGACGCTGCTCCTCGTCGAGCGCATTGGTGATCGTGAGCCGGCCACGCACGCGGCGCTCCTCACCGCGGCGCGGCGCCACGGGGCTCTTCTTATGCCGGGCATCTGGCGTGCGCGTCGGCTCTTCCACCTCCTCCTTCAGGAGGTGTTTGCGGACATTCTCCTCGCCGACTTTGCGCGCCTTGGCTTCGGCCTCGTGCCTCTGGTCTTCCTTGACCTTGCGCTCTTGAGCGACCTTCTCCTCTTTGACGCGCTGCTCGGCCACGGCAAGCTCGAGCGCGGCGGCCTGCTCGGCACGCAGGCGCTCGGCATCGCGCTCGCGGGCATCCTTCAAGGCGCGGCTGCGTGCGTCCCTCTCGTCGTCGGAGAGCTGACGCAGGACCTGACCCTTCGGGCGCTGCTGCTGCGTCTCCTCGATCTTAGGCTTCTTCTGCGGCGTCTCGGCGACGACGCGCACCTGCGTTTTCGGCTGTGGCTCCTCGACTGGCTGCGGAGCTGGTGCTCCCCCTCCGATCGCGCGGCGCTTCTTCTTCTCGACCAGTACGGACTTCGAGCGCCCATGGCTGAAGCTCTGGCGCACATGGCCAGACTCGACCGTTCGGCGCACGTTGAGCGTCATCTTGCCGCCGCCACGCGCGGTCTTGCCTTCAGTCTCGTTCGTCTCACTCATTCTTTGTCCGTATCCGATCCATTCTGGTCGGCGAATGCAGCAGAACCCTTGCGGTAGCGCTCTAAGCGCGAGGCTGCCGCGAGGAATCTAAGAGCCGCTCCGCCCTGGATTAGGGCAGCATGTATCACATTTGTCCGCCCTGATGCCAAACCCAATTCGTCCGTGCCGAAATCCCTGACTGCGGGTTGAGGCGTTTCGGCCGCCATTCCACGGAATTTGCCGTCAAGTTTACGGCAACCGTCTTCCGCTGCTTCGCGCGCGTGGACGAGCGCCACCACCTTGCGCTTGGCTATCGCCTCCTCGACCTTCGCGGTGCCAAAAACGACCGCTCCCGCCTTGTTTGCCAGGGCGAAAGCGCCGAGCGCCGCATCGGCGAGGAGGCGGTCGACCCTATCGGCAAATCCTTCAGGAACCTTGACTTCTGCCTTCAAGGCCAGGGCGAAAACATTGCGTTTGGCCGCCTCTTTGACGGTGTCATGCGCCGCCGTCAGCCAAACGCCCCGTCCGGGAAGCTTCTCCTTGAGGTCGGGGACGATGGTCCCGTCCGGGGCGATCACGAAACGCAGCAGCTCGCCCTTCGGGCGGCTCTGGCGCGTCAAAGCGCAGCGGCGGAGGCCTTCCGCCGTCTCCTTATCGCGCTCGAGCTCCGCCGCTTGATGCTGCAAGGCCTATGTCTCCGCTAAGCCTCATCACGCGTCCGCGCCGGTCGAGGGTACCGCGCCCTGGCCCTCGCCCTCCTCCGGCGCGGCGCTCGGCTCGGTTTCCTCAGGCTCGATGAGCGAGGCCTCGTCGATCCAGCCGGCCTTCACCCGCGCATCGAGGATCAGCTTCTCGATCTGCTCGCGGCTCAAGCGGAACCCGGAGAGGACGCCATCGTGATGGATCGTCTCCTTTTCCTTGTCCTTCCGCTCGGTCCAGCCGGCGAGGTCGTCGGTAGCGCAATCGGCGAGGTCCTCGACGGTCTTGATGTTGTTCTCGCCGAAGGCGACCATCATGGCGGTGGTGACGCCGGGCAGCTCGGCGAGCTCATCGGCAACGCCAAGCGCCTTGCGCTTGGCATCGAGTTCGGCCTCGATCTTCTCCAGATGCTCGCGGGCGCGAGTCTGGATCTCGGCGGCGGTGTTTTCGTCGAATCCTTCGATCGAGGCGATCTCCGATGGCTCGACGAAGGCCACTTCCTCGACCGATGAGAAGCCCTCTGAAGCAAGGAGCTGCGCGATCACCTCGTCGACATCGAGCGCTTCCATGAAGGTCTGCGACCGCTCGGCGAACTCGGCCTGACGACGCTCGGACTCGGACGCCTCGGTCATGATGTCGATATCCCAGCCGGTGAGCTGCGAGGCGAGCCTGACATTCTGTCCCTTGCGGCCGATGGCGAGCGACAATTGCTGGTCGGGCACCACCACTTCGATGCGTTCGGCATCCTCGTCGAGCACGACCTTGACCACTTCGGCCGGCGCCAAGGCATTGACGATGAACGTCGCTGCGTCGGGCGACCACTGGATGATGTCGATCTTCTCGCCCTGCAACTCATTGACCACCGCCTGCACACGGCTTCCGCGCATGCCGACGCAAGCGCCGACCGGATCGATCGATGAGTCCCTCGACACCACGGCGATCTTGGCGCGGCTGCCAGGATCGCGCGCCACCGACTTGATGGTCACGATGCCTTCGTAGACCTCGGGCACCTCTTGCGCGAACAGCTTCGCCATGAACTCTGGGTGAGTTCGCGAGAGGAAGATCTGCGGACCCCTCTGCTCGCGCCTGACGTCATAGACATAGGCGCGGATGCGGTCGCCATAGCGGAAATTCTCGCGCGGCAGCGTCTCGTCGCGCCGGACGATCGCCTCGGCTCGGCCGAGATCGACCACCACGTTGCCATACTCGACCCGCTTGACGATGCCGTTCACGATCTCGCCGACACGGTCCTTATACTCCTCGTATTGGCGCTCGCGTTCGGCCTCGCGCACCTTCTGCACGATCACCTGCTTGGCGTTCTGTGCGGCGACGCGGCCGAAATCGAGCGGGGGCAGGGGCTCGGCGATGAAATCGCCGACCTGCGCCGCGGGGTTCCGCCTGCGCGCCTCTTCGAGCGAGATCTGGGTCGCCTCCATGGTCACCGTCTCGACCACTTCGAGATGGCGGGCGAGCCTGATCTCGCCGGTCTTGGGATCGACCTCGGCCTTGATCTCGTTCTCGCTGCCATAGCGGGACTTTGCCGCCTTCTGGATCGCGTCCTCCATGGCGGCGATCACCACCTGGCGGTCGATCGACTTCTCGCGCGCGACCGCATCAGCGATCTGCAAAAGCTCCAGCCTGTTGGCGCTCACGCCTGCCTGAGCCATGTTCTTCTCCTCCGGTCCTATCCGTTACGCGGGCGGTGCCTCGTGCGCGCACCTCGCGGTTAATTCACTAAGTGGGCTTCTTGCCCGAAAGGTCGGCCTTTAGGCCTTGGATATCGGTCACGAGCTTCGCCTCGCTGATGAGCGAGAACGGGAGACCGATCACGACCGGCTCCTCATGGCCTTCGAGCTCGATCTTGAGTCGCGCCTCGTCGGACGCCACGCCCTCGATCACGCCCCGAAATCGCTTCCTGCCGTCGACCAGCTCCTTCAGCTCTATCTTTGCTTCGTGACCCGCCCATAACGCGAAGTCGCTCGGGCGGACGAGCGGGCGGTCGATGCCGGGCGATGAGATCTCGAGCCGGTAGCGTCCGGGCATCGGATCATAGGCATCGAGCACCGGCGAGAGCCTGCGGCTGATCGTGGCGCAATCCTCGACGCTCATTCCTCCCTTCGGCCTCTCGGCCATGATCTGCACCGTGCCGCCGTCGCGGCCCGAGATCTTGACCCTGACCAGCTGGAACCCGAGTTCTTCGAGCACCGGCTCAGCGAGCTCTGCCACCGTCCGCGCCGGGCCCGTTTCCTGCACGAAGCGGCGATCGGCGTTCGCTGAGCGGCTCGACATTAAAGACAAGGCCCTAACGGCTAGGCTCGGAAAAGATGGCGCTGGACCTAACAAAAAGGAGCGGGCAAAGGCCCACTCCTGATCCAAACCAATCATGAGTTCGACGCGTAATATACGTGCTTTTTCCGTGCTTTCAAGCCGCCTTAGGGCTCTTTCCGCTCATTCTAAGGCTCGTCCATCACGTCCTTCTGCATGCGCTCGAAATCGTCGATGCGCTGATAGGAGAGCGCGCAGAGGCAGGAGGAGTAGTTGCCACCGATCGCCGTGCCGCCGAAAGCGAGGCTATCTTCCAGGGTACAGTTCGAGTCGCGATAGGCAATCCACTGCTTCTGCGCATCCTTGAGGTAGGTGATTTGCGCCGAAGCGTCTTGGCTCATGTCCTTTCCGGCGCCGCGGATCTTGTCCTGCATCACCTTATAGGCCTGATTGAGCGCGGCGTCGGCCTTGTGGGCGGCGCGGGCGACGCAAGCCTTGTACTCGGGGTTCGAGTGCGTCTGTGCCTCACAATCCTTGTAGCAGGTAGCGACGATATCGGTTCCTGCATAAGCCGCAGCTGGCACGATGAGAATGGTCAAACCCAACAGCAACACTCGCATCAAAGCCTCCAGGGTTAGCTTCGACGAAAGCTCAGATAGACGGGCTTGCGGCCTGCCGCCAAGGCCTTCCGCTCGTAGCGTGTCTCGGGCCAGTCGGCCGCCCGCGTGGTCCAGTCCGAGGCGCGCTCGGCATGCCAACTAAAGGCGCCGCTCTTCTGCATGAGGAAGAGAGTCTCGGCGGCATAGTCGCGGCTGTCGCTCGCAAATCTCAGCTCGCCGCCGGCGCGTAGCACGCGAGCAAGCTCGGCGACTGTCTCCTGCGAGACAAGCCTACGTTTCATCTGCCGCTTCTTCGGCCACGGGTCAGGAAAGAGGATAAAGATGCGCGCGAGTGAGCTGTTCGGAAGCCACGCGAGCACGTCGCGGGCATCGCCGTCATGGACGCGGATGGTCTCGATGCCGCGCGTCTCGATGGCGCCGAGCAGGGTGCCCATGCCGTTGACGAACGGCTCGCAGCCGATGAAGCCCGCTTCCGCATGATGCTCGGCCTGCCACAGCAGATGCTCGCCGGAGCCGAAGCCGATCTCAAGCCAGACCGCGTTGATGGGCACCGCAAAGAGGCCCGAGAGAGCGCTGGGAGCGGGCACATTAAGGTTAAGGCGCAACCGCGGAAGAAGTTCCGCGATCAGCCGTTCTTTGCGTGCGCTCAAGGGCTTAGCCTTGCGCCTGCCATAGGACCTGAGCGGTTTCGGCCCCGCCTCTCCCCGGGCATCCCGCATTGCGCTAAACTCCTATGCAACCGGCGCATTTCCGTTGCGGGCCAGGCGACCCCAGCACAACGGTCGCCCGCGTTTATAGAGGAGTAAAAGTCGTGCTGTACTGTTGTCGTTGGGCACTTCTCTTTGGTCTCGCTGCACTCTTATGCAGCCAAACGGCGACCTTTGCCGAAGCGGCATTCGCGACATGGTCGGTCCATCGGCCGTCGTTGCTCCTGCAGGTGACGAAAAAGTCCGTCATCGACAAGAGTTGCATCATGATGTGCGACCAATGGGGCGAGCACGGCTGCCTGAAATGGGTGATGCGCTGCAAAGGCGACCCCGGCTATCCGAAGGGATTGAGCATCGCACAATAGACGTGCGTCAGCTCGGGCGCGATTGCGCTCAATGCTGCCGTCTCATCCGGCGGACGATTGGGCTATTGAGCTAGGCGGCAAGGTCCTAGGTCAGCTCGGCGCGGATAGGCTCGACCAGATCGAGTCTCTCCCAGGAGAAGCCGCCGTCATTCTCGGGCTGCCGCCCGAAATGACCATAGGCCGCGGTCCGCTCGTAGATCGGACGCGCCAAGCCAAGATGCTCCCTGATACCGCGCGGCGAGAGATCCATGACCTGCCTAAGCGCCTTCTCAAGCTTGTCTTCGGCGACTTGTCCTGTGCCGTGCAGATCCACGTAGAGCGAAAGCGGCTGCGACACGCCGATCGCGTAGGAGACCTGAAGCGTGCAGCGGTCGGCGAGCCCTGCCGAGACGACATTTTTGGCAAGATAGCGCGCGGCATAAGCCGCCGAACGGTCGACCTTGGTCGGGTCCTTGCCTGAGAAGGCGCCGCCGCCATGTGGCGCTGCTCCGCCATAAGTGTCGACGATGATTTTCCGTCCGGTGACGCCGGTGTCGCCGTCGGGTCCGCCAATGACGAAGCGGCCGGTCGGATTGACGTAGAATTTGGTCGACCCGTTCACCCAGCCCTTGGGCATGACCTCTTCGACGAAGTTGCGCACGATTTCCTTGACGCGCTCCTGGCTCACGTCTTCGCCGTGCTGAGTAGAGACCACGATCGAGTCGGCGCGCACCGGCTTGCCGTTCTCATAGGCGAGCGTCACTTGGCTCTTGGCATCAGGTCCAAGCTCGGGCGTGCGACCGGAATGCCGCGCCTTCGCCATCTCGTGCAGGATGCGATGGGCATAGAAGAGTGGAGCCGGCATCAAAGGCTCGGTCTCGCGGCAGGCATAGCCGAACATGATGCCCTGGTCGCCGGCACCTTCATCCTTTTTGGTGTCGACGTCGGAATCAACGCCGCGGGCGATGTCCGCGGACTGCTCGTGTACATAATATTGGAACTCTGCCAGGTCCCAGTGGAAGCCTGCCTGCTCGTAGCCGATCTCGCGCACGGCGCGCCGCGCGGCCTGCTCGATGATCTCTGCTGTCACGCTCGCAGGTCCGCGCACCTCCCCCGCCATCACGATGCGGTTGGTGGTGACGAGGGTCTCGATCGCCACGCGCGAATGCGGATCGGCGGCGAGATAAAGGTCGACCACGGCGTCGGAGATGCGGTCGCACACCTTGTCGGGATGGCCCTCCGACACGGACTCGCTGGTAAAGAGGTAATTGGCGCGGGACACTTGGGCACCCCCTGTTGTCGCGGAAGGCCGAGCGCCGGGATGGCTGCGGCGGCTCTCGCAAACCACAGGGCGAGCGTCCGGTCAAGCCCGCCGGACGCCCACTGGGAGATTTAGGAGCTGCCGGAGCTTGCGCTCAGCGCCCGCACCAGGTCGACGACACTCTTACGGACTTTTGCGTCACTGATCTTGACGAAAGCCCGATTGAGTTCGAGCCCCTCGCGGCTGTTTAGAAATTCGAGGATGAAGGCTTCCGAGTCTGGCTCGGCCATGCCGCGCGCGGCCGGACCGTCGCCACCGACATGAGGTGCCTCCTCGAAGAAGAACTGCACCGGCACGTCGAGGATCCTCGCGATCTGGAATAGGCGGCTCGCGCCGATCCGGTTCACGCCCTTCTCGTATTTCTGAACCTGCTGAAAGGTCAGTCCCATGCTTTCGCCGAGTCGCTCTTGGCTCATGCCAAGCAGCATCCGGCGCAGCCGCACGCGGCTCCCGACATGCGCGTCAACTGGGTTAGGCTTCTTGCCCGCCATTCGCTCGCTCGTAAGAGTCATGAGAGGAAAGCTGACTCACACATCTTGATGAAAATGGTCCCCTTCGCGCGACGTTCATACGGGCGTGGTGTATCCTCGTCAAGCATGCATGCGTTGCGGCGCTCGATGGACCACTTTGTGCTTAATGCTGGGTCCGATTGGTTGCACGCGGCAGGCGAGCCAGCAGGCGAGAGCAAGCGAGATCACAGAGATTTCTATCGAGAATCCGAGCCGAGCAAACAAAGTTTGCGGGCCCACTTTGGGCAGTTCGGAATCGATGGCACCTTTCTCGCCGAGACCGATCTCGGCGAGAATTCTTCCGTAGGCGTCGATCATCGCCGAGATCCCGGTGTTGGCGGCGCGCACCACCGGAAGACCTTGTTCGACTGCGCGCACCCGGGCCTGATGGAAGTGCTGGTAGGGTCCGGCGCTCGAGCCGAACCACGCATCGTTGGTGATGTTGAGCAACCAGCCGGGCCGCGCCGATTTCTCGACGACGTCGTCGGGAAAAATAATCTCGTAGCAGATCAGCGGGCTCGCCGGCGGCGCGCCTGGAATGGCCAGGAGGCGCGGACCGGTTCCCGCCGAGAACCCTCCGCGCACGCCGGTGAGTTGCATGAAGCCGAGGCTCTCGAGGAAGTCTTGGAAGGGCAGATACTCGCCGAAAGGAACGAGGTGGATCTTGTCGTAGCCGCCGACCACCTCGCCCTTGTCGTCGATCACGAGCAGACTGTTATAGATGCGGGTCGCGGTGAGCACTCCTTGCGCGTCGCGTTCCTCGGCGAGACGCGCCGAGCCCACGAGCAGTGAAGTCCCGTCAGGCAGTGCCTCTCCAATCATCGCGAGAGCTTCGGGAGAGTCGGCAAGAAGAAACGGCACGGCCGTCTCGGGCCACACGACGAGGGAGATGCCGTTCAATCCCTTCGGCCCCGACTTGGTAAGATCGAGATAGTCGGTGAAGATCTCGGCGCTGTTCTCGGGGCGCCATTTGTCGGCCTGATCGATGTCGGCTTGGACGATGCGTATGCGTATGCCGGTGCCGGTCTTGTCGGCGTGGGCCAGTCTTTGCTCGCCCCACCAAGTGCCAGCGCCGAGAAGAAGAAGAAGGACGGCGGCGAGCGTGATCGCCCCTTTTCCGCCTGCTAGCCCCGAATCACGGGGTGCGACGACCGCGGCGGGGCTTGCGAACAGGAGCACGGCGAGCAGGCTCAAGGCATAGACGCCGAACAGAGAGGCCATCTGCATCATCGCTCCACCGCCGAGGATCGAGTAGCCCACTAGGTTCCACGGGAGCCCAGTCAGAACGTGCCCGCGGGCATATTCGGCGAGACCGAAGGCAATGGCGAGCGCGAAGGCCCGTCCCGCACCCGGCCACCACATCAGCATGGCGAGCACTGCGGCGGCGACGAAGAACAGCGCCATCCCGCCAGGCAAAGCGGTCATCACGAAGGGGATGAGCCAGCCATGCCGCCAAGGCTCGACGAGAAACGCCTCGGCCACCCAATAAAGCCCGGCGAGGAAATATCCGAAGCCGAACCAGAAGCCGACCAGCGCGGCGCATCTGAGTCGCGCTTGCAAGTCGTTATGGTCGCGGTAGCAGCCGTCGAGCAGCCAGAGAAGCGGTCCGAAAGTCAGGAACAGGACCGGCCAGAGATGGATCGGCGCAAACGCCAACACCGAGAGCGCACCGAGCGCCACCGCGAATAGAGCGCGGCGCCACCCATTAAGGCTCGCGACCCACGTCGCGACGGCGGTCATCATACGGCACCGCCGCCGCACTGAGAGCGGGGAGGGGAGATGAAGCGCGTCGGCCTCATTCCGTCTGTTGAGCTTCAGGGGTTTCCGCCCCGCCTTCCTTCGGCGGGAGGTGGATGCGCAACTTCTTAATGCGGCGCGGATCGGCGTCCAGCACTTCGAATTCGACGCCGCTCGGATGACGCACGAGCTCGCCGCGTGCTGGAATGCGTCCGGCGATGGAGAACACAAGGCCGCCGAGCGTATCGATTTCCTCCTCGAGTTCCTCCGAGACAAGCTCGAGGCCGAGGTGCTTCTCTAAATCCTCGATCGGCGTGCGCGCGTCGGCGATCAGCCCGAGACGCGGATCGGTGCGGATCAACGGCTCGTACTCGACGTCGTGCTCGTCGGCGATCTCGCCGACCACCTCCTCGACCAGGTCCTCGATGGAGACGAGCCCGTCGGTGCCGCCATATTCGTCGACCACGAGCGCGAGATGCAGCCGCGTCAGCTGCATCTTGAGCAGCAGGTCGAGTACCGACATCGAGCCCGGCACGTAGAGAATCTCGCGCGCAATGCCGATCGAGGCGATGCTCCGTGCAAGATCGACCTTGCCGAGATCGAGCGGCGTGTTCTCGGCCACTTCGGCGGCGGTGGTGATCCACGACATGAGGTCGCGGATGTGGATCATGCCGCGCGGATCGTCGAGCGTCTCGTGGTAGACCGGAAGGCGCGAATGCTCCGCTTGGCGGAACACGCGCATCAGTTCGTCGATGGTCACATTGTCGTCGACGGCGATGATGTCGGCGCGCGGCACCATCACATCCTCGACCGTGAGCTTGCCGAACCGCAGGATGCGGCGGAGCATGTTGCGCTCCTGGCTGCTCAGCGCGTCGCTCTTGCTGCGAGAGAGCGCGTCCTCGATCAACTCGCGCAGGTCCGGCTCCTCGCCGAGACCGAAGGTCTGTAGCAGGCGCTCGAACCAGGACACCTCCTCGTCTGCCGGACGATCTTCCTCCTTGGGAAGGTCATTCTCGGCCATAGGAGCATTGCTCATGGCGCTACCTCCGCGGGCCGACAAGTTCGCTCGGCGTACGGGTCGGCGATTCCGAGAGCGGCGAGCGCTCGTCTTTCGAGTGTCTCCATTCGCTCGGCCTCCTCGTTCTCCATGTGGTCGAAGCCGAGAAGGTGGAGCACGCCGTGCACGACGAGGTGAGCGACGTGATCGCGAAGCGTGATGCTTGTCTGTTGCGCTTCCCCCACAGTGGTCTCGTAAGCGAGCGCGACGTCGCCAAGAAGACCGGGCTCGTTCGCATCGTCGCTTGCCGGGAACGACAGCACGTTGGTCGGGGTGTCCTTGCCGCGCCAGGTGCGGTTCAGCGCACGCATCTCGGCATCGTCAGTCAGCAGGACGCTCGCCTCATAAGTTCCGGGCGAAGACGGCGCTGCAGCGGCGAAGCCCGCGCGCGCCGCGCGGACAACCATGGCGTCGGTCACGCCAGAGGTCCTCCAGCCTGCGTCATGACGCACGACCGAGACGTCGAGCCGGGCGAGCCCCGTGCGTGCGCTCTTGCGACTAGGGCCGCCGTCAGCCATGGCGCCCACCCTTGAGGGGAGCGGATTCGTAGGCATCGACGATCTTGCCGACGAGTTCGCGCCGCACCACGTCGGCTCTGGTGAAAGCGATGTGGTCGATCTCCTCGATGCCCTTGAGGATATTGATCGCCTCGATGAGGCCCGAATCCTTGCCTGGCGGCAAGTCGATCTGGGTCGGGTCTCCCGTCACGATCATCTTGCTTTCCTCGCCGAGTCGCGTGAGGAACATCTTCATCTGCACACTCGTGCAGTTCTGCGCCTCATCGAGAATGATCATGGCGTGCGAGAGGGTGCGCCCGCGCATGAAGGCAAGCGGTGCGATCTCGATCACGCCGGTGGCGAGTCCGCGCTCGACCCGCTCGGGCGCGAGCACATCATAAAGAGCGTCGTAAAGCGGCCGCAGATAGGGATCGACCTTCTCGCGCATATCGCCGGGAAGAAAGCCGAGCCGCTCGCCAGCCTCGACCGCCGGCCGCGACAGGATCAGCCGGTCGCATTGCCCGCTCTCGAGACACGAAGCGGCGTACGCGACGGCGAGATAAGTCTTGCCGGTTCCCGCCGGACCCGTGGCGAAGACGAGGTCGTTCTTCTTGAGCGAGGCAAGATAAGCACTCTGCGCCGGCGTGCGCGCGGTGATGAGACGTTTGCGGGTCCTGATCTGCTCCGCTCCCGGCAGTTCCACGCCCGGTTCTTCGTTCACACCGGGCTCGCCGGTCTTGGCATGGCGGATGGCACCCACCACCTCGCCCACGCCGATCATCTCGCCTTGCGCCAGCCGGCCGTACAGCTGCTCGAGCACGGACTTCGCTGTGGCGCAGGAAGCTTGCGTGCCACGCAGGCTGACCGCGTTGCCGTTGACCACCGCTTCGATGCCGAGGCGATCCTCGAGCACGGCGAGATTGGCGTCATAGTCGCCGAGCAGGTCGCGCACGAGCCGAGTATCGTCGAAGAACACGACGGTCGGCTCTCCGCCACCATTGGCATGGGCGGCAGCAGAGCGCTTCAGCGCCGCTCCACGCCCCCGCGCCAATGTCGATTTCCTTCCGCTGGCCTTGCTGCTCACACGGCCGCCTGAACTGGCTCGCGCCATGCAAACCCCAAATCGATGACACCGTGAAGACTGTTCGGGCCCGCGGACAAGATGTCAACCTCGACGATCTCGCCGATCAGTTCTGGAGGCCCTTCCGCATGCACTGCCTGTAGATAAGGTGAACGCCCGACGATCTGACCGGGTTTCCGGCCGCGCCCTTCGAACAGCACTCTTAGCTTGCGCCTTACCGTCGCCTGATCGAAGGCGCGGCGGTGCTCGTCGAGCAGGCTCTGCAAGGCCGCAAGACGCGCACGCTTCACCGCTTCAGGCACCTGGTCCTCGAAGGTCGCGGCTCCAGTACCGGGGCGCGCGCTGTACTTGAAGGAGAAGGCCTGGGCAAAGCGGAGGCGCTCAACCAATGCCATCGTGGCCTCGAAATCGGCGTCGGTTTCTCCCGGGAAGCCGACGATAACATCCGTAGAGAGTGCGATATCTGGCCGCGCCTCGCGAATCTTCGCAATCAGCACCTCGAAGTCCTCCGCCGTATGCTTGCGGTTCATGGCCGCCAGGATGCGGTCTGATCCCGCCTGGAAAGGGAGGTGGAGACAGGGCATCAGCTTCGGCTCGTCGGCGAAAAGCTTGATCAGATCATCGTCCATGTCGCGCGGGTGGCTGGTGGTGAATCTGAGACGCTCGATCCCCGACACTTGCGCGAGACGCTTGAGCAGCTTGGCGAGCGACCAATCACAGCCATCTGCATCAGCGCCATGATAGGCATTCACGTTCTGTCCGAGCAACGTCACCTCGCGCGTTCCGCTTTCGGCGAGGCCTTCGACTTCGGCGAGGATCGCGGCAGGCGATCGCGAGTACTCGGCGCCGCGCGTATAGGGCACCACGCAGAAGGTGCAGAATTTGTCGCAGCCTTCCTGCACGGTAACGAAGGCCGAAACTTGCTGCTTGGCTCTGCGTCTCTCCGGCAGATGCGCGAATTTGTCCTCTGCCGGGAATTCGGTCGCGATCATGCCCTTCCCGGTGTCCTCGGCCTCGGCGACGAGATCGGCGAGGCGGTGATAGCTCTGCGGACCGACGACGATGTCCACCACGGGCGCGCGCGCCATGATCTCCTCGCCCTCGGCTTGGGCGACGCAGCCGGCGACGGCGATAAGCGTGTCGCGGCCTTGTTTTTTCCTGGTCTCCTTGGCGATGCGCGCGCGGCCGAGTTCGGAATAGACCTTCTCCGCCGCCTTCTCCCTGATATGGCAGGTATTGAGAATGACGAGATCGGCTGCGTCCTGATCCGCGGTCAGACGATAGCCGGCAGCGCCAAGCGCATCGGCCATGCGCTCGCTGTCGTAGGCATTCATCTGGCAGCCGAAAGTCTTGATATGCAGCGTCTTGGGCATTCTTTATCTATTGGGCCTCGGCCCGCCCCTGTTTGTTGTGCAGCGGCGCCTCTCTCGTCAAGGGCAGAACCCGAAGATAACGGGTGCCAGCATTGCGTTGGAGGGGCGAAGCGTTTATCTACTCGATATATTAGATAGGGTATATCGGTCATTCCCTCATGATCTCGCAAAAGGCAAAATATGCTCTTCGTTCCCTCGTCGCGCTCGCGCGCGCGGGCGACTCGATGATGATCGGCGAGATCGCGGCGAAGGAGCGTATCCCGCGCAAGTTCCTCGAGCAGATTCTGCTCGAGTTGAAGCGCCACGGCATCGTCATGAGCCGGAGGGGAAAACTGGGCGGCTATGCGCTTCTGATGCCGGCCGACCAGATCACGTTCGGCCAGGTCTTGCGCATTCTAGATGGACCGCTAGCGCCGTTGCCATGCTTGAGCCGCATCGCCTATCGGCGCTGCCTCGACTGTCGCACTGAGGATGAATGCGAGATCAGGCGCGTCTTCTCAGCGGTTGCCACCTCAGCCCGCGATATCCTCGACCGCACTACCATCGCCGACGCGATCGCGACCCCTAAGGCAACGGCGAGCGCCGTTGTCCACGCCGCCTCCTGATCGCTCGCTCCGCATTATACACTACTAAGCCGATAGGGTTTTTCTAGACTGATATTTCCCGGCTGAGAGGAGAACCGCCCCAAGACACTTGGCCGTCGCACGTCGCTGGCTCAAGGCGGACTCGCACGCTTCGGCTCAAGACCCGGTGAGCAGGCGCTTGAAGTTCTCCGGTAGCATCGCCGGCTCGATCTGCTCGAAGGTGCATTGCTTGGGCGATTTGTCCGGGCGGAAGCGGACGAGCTTGGTGCCGTGGCGGAAGCGGTCGCCGGTCACCTGGTCGTAGCGCACCTCGACGACGAGCTTGGGCTTGAGCGGTTCCCATTCACCCGAGCGCTCGGTGCTCCACCGGCTTGGGCCTCCTGGCGCTTTGCCGGTGAAGCCGGGCGGGGCGATAAGCGCCTCGAGCATCTTGGTCATTGCCGGCCGCTCCTCGTTGGTGATGGTCGAGGTGAAGCCCACGTGATCGAGCTTGCCATCTTTGTCGTAGAGGCCGAGCAGAAGGGAGCCGACGAGCTTGCTTCCACTCGCATAGCGGAACCCGCCCACCACGCAGTCCGCGGTCCTGATTTCCTTCACCTTGAGCATCGCTCGCTCGCCGGGGATGTAGGCGCCGTCGATGCGCTTGGCGACGACGCCGTCGAGAGCGCCGCGCGCGTCCTTGAGCCAACGTTCGGCGACGGCGCGCTCGCGCGTATAGGGCGATAGCTTGAGGTCGTTCCGCTCGCCTGCCTTCTCGTAGAAGGACTCGAGCGCCGCGCGGCGTTTGTCGAGCGGCGCCTCGATCAGGCTCATGCCCTTCGCGTCGAGCAGCATGTCGAACAGGATGAGGAGGGCAGGGGTCTCCACCGCGAGCTTCTTGATCCGGCTTTCGGCGGGATGGATGCGCATCTGCAAGGCATCGAAGGAGAGCGTGTCGCCGACTGGGACGGCGAGCTCTCCGTCGAGCACGAACTCTTTCGCCTTGAGCCCGAGCAGCATGTCCACCACCTCGGGGAAATAGCGCGCGAGCGTCTTGCCGGATTTCGCGCGAAGATCGGCTTCCTCGCCCGCGCGATAGGCCAGGCAGCGGAAGCCATCCCACTTCGGCTCGAATTGCCAGCCTTCCTCATGCGGAAGCTCGTTGACGAGCTTTGCCTCCATCGGCTCGATGCCGAGCGGTACGGCGAGGTCCTTAAGTGACAGGGCGGCTGCCATGCAACCCTTATTGCAGGCGCACGACGACGCTGTCGGCGGCACCGGTCGCGTCGGTCACGGTCAGCCTGACGAAACCCGGTCCGTCAGGCTCGAAGAACAGCGTGCGCGTGTTCTTCCTGCCCGGGATCGGCATGCCGTTGAGCAGCACGTTGAGCGGGGGCGTGCCGCCGGTGATCTTGATGGCGATCGGGTCGGGGGCCTCGCCCGCCGCATGCGAAAGCTCGAGGCTCGCGCCATTCGGCGGGAACACGATCTGCACCTTCGGCGACATCGCCTCGCCCGCCCTGTCGTGCGGCTGAAAGCGCCTGAGCGGCGGGGGCAGCTTGGCCGAGGACGCGATCAGCACGCCTTTCGGTGCGCGCGGCAGAGGCTGCGGCGGGGCGCCAAGCCTGGCGAAGGCATCGAACAGGATCGGCGCCGAAGTGACACGCCCGCCCAGTCCAACGACCGGCGCGCCGTCGGGGCGTCCCGCCCAGACGCCCACCGTATGCTTTCCATCGAAGCCGATCGCCCAGGCATCGCGATAGCCGTAGCTGGTTCCTGTCTTGAAGGCGATGCGCCCGCCCGCGGCATTCTCAGGCGGCGGCGTGCCGAGCAACACATTGCCCACATACCAAGCCGCGACCGGCTCGATGAGGCGCCTCGGCGGTTGCGGCGCCTCGCCAAGCTGCTCGACAAGAGGTGCCACCGTTCCCTGCCGCGCGAGCCCCGAATAGAGCATGGTGAGATCGAGCAGGCGGATGCCGACGCCACCAAGCCCGAGCGCAAGGCCAGGCACCTCGTCCTTAGGCAGCACGAGCGGTGCACCCGCCTGCGCCAGCCGCGCGATTAGCCGGCTCGGGCCGACCTCGTCGAGCACGGCGACCGCCGGCGTGTTCAGCGACAATTGCAGCGCGCGCCGCACCGTGACCGTCCCTTGATAGGTCAGATCGAAATTCTCCGGTGCATAATTGCCGTAGTGGATCGGGTGGTCGTCGATCAGCGTCTCGGGATGGATCAGCCCATCCTCGAAGCCGATGCCGTAGATGAAGGGCTTGAGCGCCGAACCCGGCGAGCGTAATGCGCGCGTCAAGTCGACTTGGCCAGCGCGGCGGAGAGCGAAATAGTCGGGCGAGCCGACGCGCGCCAGCACCTCACCGCTCGCGTTGTCGATCACCACGATGGCGACCGACATGTCGGGTCCGAGACTCTGCGCCCGTTCGCGCGCGAGCTTCTCCAGCACCCGCTGCAGATATCCGTCGATGGTGAGGCGGAGTACACTCTTTTTCGGCGCGCCTAGGACGGCCTCGTCGGCCGAGTGCGGCGCTATGAGCGGCATCGGCTTGCGCGCTGTGGGCACCGGTTCTTGCTTGGCGCGAGCGATCTCGGCGGCGCTATAGAGCCCGCGCCCGGCGATGCGATCGAGCACGCGGTCGCGCGCGAGCTTGGCCGCAGCAGGATAGCGGTCAGGTCTGCGCAGCTCGGGCGATTGCGGCAGCGCAACGAGGAGCGCGGTCTCCCCGAGCGTCAGCCGGCGAGGCTCCTTGCCGAAATAGGCGAGGGACGCCGCGCGGATTCCTTCGAGATTACCGCCGTAAGGCGCGAGCGTGAGATAGAGCGACAGGATCTCGTCCTTGGAAAGAGCCCATTCGAGCTGAAGCGCGCGTACCGCCTGATGTAGCTTCGCGTAGAGCGAGCGCTTCTCGCGCGGCTCGAGCAGGCGCGCCACCTGCATGCTGATGGTCGATCCGCCAGAGACGATGTGGCCTTGCGTTGCGAGCTGGTATGCTGCGCGCGACATGGCAATCGGGTCGACGCCATGATGATAAAAGAAACGTTTGTCCTCGTAGGCAAGCAGCGCCGCGATGAAGCGCGGATCGACGTCCTTCCGCGCCGCCGGCAGCCGCCACCGACCTTCACTGGTGAGATAAGCACGCAACAGCTTGCCGTCGCGATCGAGCACGACGGTCGAGACTTCCAGGTCGCGCCCAAGTGGAGCCGGTCCGAAGGACTCGAACAGACCGGTGATGCCACCCGCGATGGCAGAGGCAATCCATATCAGTCCAATGCCAGCAAGAACGGCCCGGCGCCGCCACGCGCTGGCGCGCTGCTCCCTCTCCCTGGTGGGGTGAGGGGGTTCGGATCTCCGACTTGGTACGGAAATCCCCTCACCCGCCGCGCTACGCGCTCCGACTTCTCCCCGCCGGGGAGAGGTGACCTTAGCCTTGGTGCTCATTTCGCCGGCGTGACCGTGACCTCTCCAGTTCCCGTCCGGCCGAAGCGGTCCGGCCGGTACATGTCCTCTACCACCGCCTGCGGCAGAACATAGCTTCCGGGTGATACCGCGCGTACGACATAAGCGACCGTGAATACAGGCTTGTCGTCACTCCGCCGCTCGAAGGCCGCGGCGAACCGGTCGTCGCGGAACTGGGTGAACGAGGGATCACCCGCATCCTCAATCCAAGCGAGCGTGCCCGTGTCGCCGGACGAGACGAGATGTGGATTGTCGATCTCGAATCCGGCTGGCACGTAGTCGATGAGCGAGACGCGGGCGAATTGCGGTTGCGGCTCGGTCACCTTGAGCACCACGACGAAGCGATCGTTCTGCTTGGCGTGGCTCGCATCCGCGTCGGCGCCATCGAGGGTGTGGAAACTCCGCTCGATGGAGAAGCCTTGGTCTGCCGCGGGCTCAGGCGTCTTTGGCGAGCCGCTCACCGAAATCACGGCGTCGAGCGGAGCATCGCCGCTATTCGTCACCGTAAGCGGAGTCGCCGCAAGCTGATCCTCGTCGAAGGTCCGGTAAAGCGGACCCTCCACACCGCCGTCATTGACGGTGAGGCTGACATTCTGCTTGCCGAGAGCGCGCGCCGCGAGCACGAGCCACGCGTCCTCCTGCGTCGAGGTGTAGATCACCTTGTCGCGCGCCTTGTCGATGGTCTTGGTGGCGCTGACCAGGATCACATTCGGCGCATCGCCTTCAGCGGCGAGCGTCACCACTGCTGCCGCGTCGCGGAGCGGCGAGCCGTAATCGATGCGTCCGCCCTCGTAGCGCACGTCGGTGGGAAGCGAGGCGAGCGCCGCGTTGAACGCCTTCTCGGCTCTCACCCTGTCGCCCATCATCG